>VHCZ01000013.1 GCA_016871535.1 Verrucomicrobiota bacterium | reverse complement strand
TTTGCCTGGGGCTGCGTTGCTCCTCGGTCACAGCCCCACTGGCGGGGGATGCTCGCTCGTCGCGCCTTGCCCCAGGCCAAATTGGGCGCAACGAACGTGAGCGTATTTACGAAACGGACCACTAAGGAATGGATCTCTGGAAGCAAGGCTCGGCGGGAGCCTCGCCCCACCGCGCCGGTTCGTGATTGAAAGGACGCCCGTTTAGACTTGAGGCAGGCGCTCGCTCTCGACATAGTGCGACTGGATGAGGCAACCCGGTTGCCCTCCGACAGCGTTGAGCCTTCTATCCTCCTGGGTGCGGCTTTGTGACCTTGAACAACGCGCGAGCAATATGCACATCGAATCCACGGCGCCCCAAGAGGCTTCCCTGAAGGACCCGCTATGATTCCTCCCGCACGCCCGACGACCTTGCCAACGAAAATGCTTCTTTCACTGGTTGCAGTTCTGTCCCTGCAAACGCACGCGGCCGAAAGCACCCAGGCTCCCGTCGTAGTGTCCAGCCAGGAGAAGACGCTGGATCAATGTCTTGCCGAAGCTCTGCAAAACAACCGGCGCCGCCCCGCGTCGCGTTTCGCCGTGGCGATGGCGGAGGCGCAGCATCGACAGGCGCTCGCGGCGCATTGGCCCCAGATCACGCTGCGGGCGGCGGTCGAACGATTGGACGAGCGCCCCAATTTCATTTTCCCCGCCCGGGCTTTCCCCGTCCCGGCGCAGAACTTCACCATTCCGTTCGGCGGCTCGCTGCCGATTACCATCCCCGGGATCGGGACGATCCCACTCAGCACGTTTCAAATCCCGGAACAGACCATAACGGTTCCCGCGCAAGAGGTGATTCTCCAGGATCGGGATTCCGCCTACGGCTCGCTGGGCGCGACGTGGCTGCTCTACGATGGAGGAATGCGGAAAGGCTACCGGGAGCAAGGCAAAGGCTTGGTGGATTTGCGGAAGGAGGAAGCGCGCCGCACGGATCTGGAAATCGCGGACAGCGTGAAACGATTCTACTACGGCTCCGTCCTTGCGGCCCAGGTGCACCATGTGGGCAAGGAAACGCTGGCGCGAATGGAGGCCACGCTCAATCTCACGGAAACGATGTACAAGGAAGGCAGCGGCCGCGTGAAGAAGACGGACTGGTTGGAGACCAAAGTCGTGGTGGAATCGCTGCGCTCCATGGTGGCCTTGCTCGAAAAGAATGAGGCCATGGCGCAGGCGGCGCTGGCCAATACGATCGGCTTGTCCTGGAACGCCGTCGTCAAACCGGCCGACAAGTTCCTCCTCAAAGAGGGCATTGCGCTCCAGATCAAGGACGCGTTCCTGAGCTTGAACACGGCGCAGAAAGGGCATGACGCGACGCGGGAAGCGATGAATGCCGCCATCGAGAGCCGCGACCTCAACACACGCGCCTACCAGAATGACCTGGTGGACACCGAGAAAGTCATTCGCGCGCAGATCATGGAAGCGTTGATGTCGGCCACCCACTACAAAACGCGTTACGATCACCTTGCCCTCCAATCCCAAATTACGCTGTTGGTCGGCACAGAACTCATCAAACGAATCGAGGGCCGGCGCTGAGGCATGTGAAACGCGGGACAATCCTAAACAGTCTATCCGTCACCTGAAATCCCTGCAGGCTCGGCAACTCTGGAAACCCGAAATCCGAAGCTCGAATACGAAACAAATTCCAATATGGAAAACGGGCAAATCCCCAAACGAGCGGCGGAGCGCTCCTGTTTCGAGTTTTCTCGATTTGCTTTCGCTTTGTTTCGGATTTCGGATTTCGGATTTTCGCGCGTGATTCTGCCTCGTTGGTTTTGAAGACAAAGCGATGCGATCGTCCTCGATTTCACGCGGTTTGCGAGAAAGAGAACGAAGGACGAGGGCGAGCACGAGCCGTCACAAGGTGTTTCCAAGGCATGTTCTTCGCCGCGGTCATGGCGGGAATGGCGGCGGAGGTGCCCAGGGAAAACACCGGCAACTTGCTTCGTTTTGGGTTGACCACGCGGATGTTCAGAGGCCTCAACGAGAACGACGGTCGCGCCGCCTTGAAAGTCTATATCGAATCGGTCGGAAAAGAACGGGGGATCGTTCTGAAATCCATAGATACTTTTGACAACGTTCTGGAGGTCGGAAAAGCATTGCGCAACGGCCAGTTGGATGCCGCCAGCGTGACCACGGAGGAGTATCTGCGAATCAGCGACGAGGTGGCCAGCGTGCATGTGTTCGACGAACCCGGTCGGTCCGATCCCGGAGAGGAGTTCCTGCTCCTGGTTCACCGGGGCAGCGCGGTCACGAACCTGGCCGGGTTGCGAGGGGGATTGCTGACGGAATACGACAATTTGCGCACCAGCCTGGCGCGGATGTGGCTCGACGTGCTGCTGCTGGAGCAGGGCCTGCCCAGCGCAGAAGGTCTGTTCGCCAAAGTGACCTTGGAACGGAAACTGTCCACGGTGGTGTTGCCCGTATTCTTCGGCAACGCCCAGGCTTGCCTGGTGACGCGGCGCGGCTTCGACACGATGGTGGAACTGAACCCGCAGGTCGGGAAAAACCTGCGCGTGCTCGCAGCGTCCCCCGCGTTTGTCGTCACCGTGTTGTGCTTTGGGTCGATGGCGAACCCGGCGGATAAAGCGACGACCCTGGAGGGCATTCAGCGGCTCCACGAGCAACCACGAGGCCAGCAGCTTCTCACGGTTTTTCAAGGCGGCGAGCGATTGATCGCGTACCCGGTATCGGTCCTGGATCGCGCGAGGAAGCTCCGATTGAATTACTTACGACGAACTGCTCAAGAAAAACGGGCCGAGCCGAGTGCGAAGCGCCGGAAAGGAAGGCAAATGATCGCGAGGTTGATGGTGATGCTGGCGCTCGTCGCCAGATGTTTCGGTTCCGCCGATGAAACGAACCGGCCCCCGTTCCGCTTCGCCTTCTCGGCGCGCATGTTCAGCGGCGTGAACGAAAACGACGCGCAAGCGGCCGTCCGGGGCTGGGCTCAAGGCCTCGCCAAAGAACGCAACATCAACCTGGACGGCCAGCCGATCATCCATCCGAGCCGCGCCGCCATTGTCGAAGCACTCCGCAGCAAGCAAGTGGATTGCGTTTCGCTCACGACCGATGACTATCTCGCATTGGAGCCGAACCTTCAGAACACGAACCTGCTCGTCTCCTCCATCGCTGGAAAAACCTCCGAGCAGTACCTGCTGTTGGTGCATGTCAAATCCGGCATCTCAAGTCCTGGCGAACTGAAAGGGCGAAGTCTTGTGATACTGGACCACGTCCGCGCGTCCCTGGCAGGCATCTGGCTGGAGGTTCTCCTGGCGCAGCAAGGCCTGGCTTTGCCGTCCCAACACTTCAGCCAGGTCCGGAGCGCCCCGAAGCTGACCGGGGTAGTGTTGCCGGTGTTTTTCCGGCAGCAGGACGCTTGCGTCGTCACCCGGAGCGGGTTCGACACGATGAGCGAACTTAACCCGCAACTGCGGGTGCAGTTGAAACCGCTGGCGGCTTCGATGGAATTAGTGCCGGCCTTCACCTTCTTGCGCCCCGATTATCGCGGCGCACCGCAGGATGAGATTGTGGCGGAAGTTCTCAAGATGCACCTAACCGCTTCGGGCAAGCAGATCCTGACGCTCTTCCAAGCCGACCGGATCGAACGATGTCCCGCGCAGGTATTGGACACGGCGCGCGGTCTGATCGCGGTCCATCGGGAACTCAACCCCGCTTCCGGTTTAGCGCCCCGTGCCGGGGCTCGCTCGACTCCAACGACGCTCCTTGACGGCGTATGGCGACCGGAATGACTCGTCCTTGGAAGCGCATGGGCATCGGCCTGAAAATTGCCTTGCTGGCGTGGTCCGTCACACTCCTGGCCCTGCTGATCTTCGTCGCGGCGATTATTCCTGAGCAGCAGCGCATTTTCATCGAAAACCTCAATTCCAAAGGCCGCGGCAGCGCAGTTTCGTTGCAGGACGTGGCCGCTAGCGCGCTCGTGACTCAGGATTTCAGCACAGTGGTGGATCACTGCCTGCAACTGCTCAAAGGTGATCCGGCCCTGCGCTACCTGGTATTGGTCCGCATGGACGGGTACTCCCTCATCAGCGACCACTCCGGCTGGCGCCAGGGCAATCTGGACACAACCTGGCGTCCAGCCGAGCGCCGTGAGCGGAGCGGAATCGAATTCAAGCCGATGTTCGGAATGCGCGTCTTCAATTACTCGATCCCTTTCAACTATTCCGGCATCGAGTGGGGCTGGATTCACATTGGCCTTTCCCTGGATTCGTACGAAGGCAGCATCGCGAAGGTCTATTTTCGCACCGCAGTTCTTGCGATGATCTGCGTGGCCATCAGCGCGGCCGCTTCCATCGGGTACGCCCGGCGCTTGGTTCGGCCCATTGGCAGCTTGCACGAAGTCGTTCGCGCGGTCGCCCGGGGCCACCTGTTCGCGCGAGCAGACGTTCGGAGCGGCGATGAAATCGAAAGCCTGGCCCACTCTTTCAACCGCATGACGGCCGCGCTGCAACACCGCGATCGAATTCTGGAAAGTGTCCGTTTCGCCGCCCAGACGCTGTTGAGCACGGACGACTGGCGCACCGTGATCCGCGACGTGCTGGCCAAACTGGGGCAGTCCGCAGAAGTCGGCAGCGCCTACCTCTTCGAAAACCATCCTGGACCGGACGGCGCACTGCACTTCAGCCAACGCTACGCATGGATCGCCCCCGGCTGCGGTCCCAGCCAGGCTCCGGCCCGGTGGCGGAACTTGAGCTGGCACGCCGCCGGATTGGACTCTTGGGCGGACATCTTCCAACGCGGCGAATTTGCGTCCGCGCACGTGCGCGAGTTGGGCGATGCGGAGCGCGCGGTCATCGATCCGCAGGTCAAGTCGCTCATGCTGATGCCCATCATGATCGGTGGCGCCTGGTGGGGGCTAATCGGGTACGATCAATGGAACCAGGAGCGGGAGTGGAATGATGCGGAGCGCGACAGCCTCAAGGCCGCCGCGGACATGCTGAGGGCCGCCATCGAACGGAAACGCACGCAGGACGCGCTGCTGGAAGCCAAGCAAACCCTGGAGCAGCGGGTGCGGGAGCGCACGTGCGAGTTGCAGGAGCAGATGTCCGCCAAAGAACGCGCTCACGCCGCATTGGCGGAAGCACAACAAAACCTGGTGGAAATCTCCCGCCGGGCGGGGATGGCAGAAGTGGCCACCGGCGTGCTCCACAACGTCGGCAACGTGCTCAATAGCGTGAACGTCTCCGTCACCCTCGTCCATCATCGCCTGCGCCGTTCCGGGGCGCGCGATTTGGAACAAGTGCTCGCACTCCTCCGCGAGCACGAGGCCGACCTGCCTCGCTTTCTGGCTTCCGATCCCCGAGGCCAATCTTTTCCGAACTTCCTTTCGCAGTTGACCGAACATCTTGCCAAGGAGAACGACTGGGTGCGCAACGAAGTGAAGTCCGTCATGCGCCACGTCGAGCACATCAAGGAAATCGTGGCCATGCAGCAGAGCTACGCCCAGGTTTCCGGCCTCCGCGAAAGGCTGGCGGTCTCCCAGTTGATGGAGGACGCCCTGCAGATCAACGCCGCCGCTTTCCAACGCCACGGCATCGAACTGGAGCGCCACTACGAGACGCTTCCCTCGCTCTTGCTCGAGCGGCACAAGGTGCTGCAAGTCCTCGTCAACATCTTGCGCAATGCCAAGGAAGCGCTCGTCGAGGGCGGAGCCGCGAGTAAGATCATCCGAATCCGCATTGCCAACTCCCCCGATCAGACGCTGCAAATCTCGATTGCGGACAACGGGATCGGGATTGCTCCGGAAAACCTGACTCGCATCTTTCAACACGGCTTCACCACGCGCAAGACCGGGCACGGATTCGGCCTGCACAGCGGGGCTCTCGCCGCGAAGGAAATGGGAGGCAGCCTGAGCGTGCAGAGCGATGGACTCGGCCGAGGCGCCACGTTCGTGCTGGAGCTGCCCATCGCGGGACAGTGTGAAAGCGCATAGACGCCCTCGGGCATAAGGGTATCGAGGTATCGAGGTATCGGGGTGTCGGGGTGTCGGGGTGTCGGAGTAATCTGAGCGGTCCACTCCGTTACCCCGACACTCCGACACTCCGACACGCCGTATCAATGCCGGTGTTCGGATGATTCCGTCTTGCCGCCGGATTCCAGAAACG
Source organism: Verrucomicrobiota bacterium (assembly GCA_016871535.1). Lineage (NCBI taxonomy): Bacteria > Pseudomonadati > Verrucomicrobiota > Verrucomicrobiota bacterium. Next base: position 43,678 of record VHCZ01000013.1, on the reverse strand, counting down.
CCAGGAGATCGAGGATCTGATCTTTTGAACTCTGGTTGAGCAGGCCCATCGGCATCAGGGACGATGCCTGGGGTTTTCGCTCTTTGATGTCCGCCTTGCGCAAAGTCTGGATCAAAGCATCGGACGCTCCGGTTTGAACCGTCACACTGGCCGTGTCTTCCTTCACGATCAGGCCGATCACGCTGTCGCCGTTTTTCAATTCGAACTCGAAATTGCGATAGCGGTCGTTGATGACTTTGGAAGGCTCGATCAGTTCGCCCAGCACGCCAGCGCGGTCGCCTTTCCAGCGTTGAAACACCTCGGTCAAATCCGGTCCGAATGCGTATCCGTGGGTTCCAAGCTTGTGGCACTGAGCGCAGGCCAGCGCGGTGAACAATTGCTTTCCTTGCGCCAGATTTCGTCCGGATCGCGGTTTCTCGAGGTCGGGCGCCAGGTCGCTGACTTTCCATTCCGTCGTTTGCGGCGCGACCGGTTCGGTGTGAGTGGCCAGGTATTCCTCCAGGTCTTTCACGACTTTCAGGATGCCGACCATGCGCCGCCAGTGGCCTGGAAACGTGCAAACGTAGGAGTAGTCAGCGGGTTGCTGCGGCGCAGTGAAACTGAGCTTTTCCTTTTCGCCTGTCAGCAAGAGGCGCGTGGCGTGCAGAACCTTGGACGACGCAGGGAGGTAGAGCCGCCCTTGCGCGTCTGGCAGCGGCGGCATCGTTTCGCTGGCGAGGCCGATTTCCTCGACGGCGCCAGGCAGGACGACTACCAGGTTGTGGGGCATCGTGTCGTCATTCTCAAACAGGATTTCCACTGGCTTGCCCGCTTCGACCACGATCAACTGCTTATCGTAAAGCATCTGTTCGTGGAGCGTGCGAATGACGATCACTCGCACGCCGAGGCTGCGCAGCACCTTGTTCATGGCCTTCCCCTGCTCTGCCGGAAGCAGCGACGCGAGATCCGTCGCGAACTGCACGGCGTTGATGAACTCCGGCTGAGTCCGTTCCGGGGGCGGCACGTTTCCCAGGTGCTGGAGCACTCTTTCGGCGAGCGCCGGGACTGTGTCCGCGGGCCAAAGCTTCTTGGGAATGCGCGGAAGGCTGGCCAGCGCGGCTTTCACTTCGACTCCGGCTTGGATCATCGCGGCGAGTCTCTTGAAGATCTCCGCTTCACGTCCCGGAATCGCAGCCACCGCCGCGATGGCGGCGCGACGCAGTTCAGGTTGATCAGTCGTATCCAAGAGCGGCGTGATCTTCGGGCCGGCCTGAGCGCGAAGCGCCGCGTCGCGGACCAGCGCGGCAGCCTGGACAACATCCGTCAGTTTCGCTCTGCCGGCCTCCGCGCTTTTCCAGAGAGGCTCCAAGGATTTGTCGCCCGTGATGACTCCGGCGAACGCGATCTGCCGCGTTGGCGCGCCCTGCGCTTGAGTTGAGAGGTTTTCCAGGGCCGACCGCTTGGAAGAGATCTCCTCGGGCGATCGAGACAGCAACAAAACGGATAATTCCCGCAGGACCGGTTCGGACTCTTCGCCCTTCTTGTCCAGTTCGCCCAACGCCGAGATCAACTCGGTCACGGTGTCTGTGTTTCGCGCTTTGGCCAGTCCATCCAAGGCTTCCAACCGGTACTTCCTGTCCAGGTTTTTGCGTTGCAGCAGCGCGACATAGACGAACTCACTGCGGGGCGCTTCGATCAAGTCCTGGTTCGACAGGCGACCGAGGACGTAAGCGGCGGCGACCGGGTTCTTCGGGAGATAAAACGGTTTCTTGGCTGTGGAATCGTCTGGGGGTTGCTGCGCGTAGGAGGAAATCGGCACGGCCAGCGCAAGCACTAATACGAGTCTCGTGGCCAGTTTCCGGGTCGCTTCAATCGCGGCTTGCGGCCAGGAATCCCGGTCAACCCTCCATGGACCTTCGGGTAGGGCGAGCCGATTCGGACGTGTTCCGAGCACGTGGAGCGGCTCGCCGGGACGGACTCGCCCTACCGGTTCGGAAACCGTGGAAACTTCCCATGAATGTGCGCCGGTTTGTAATCCCGCCTTTAGGCGGCTCCGGCGCACCGGACCGGCTAATCCGACTTTCTCTACCGTCGAACTGCGCATGAGGAGATCAGCACTAGTGATGTGTCTCACAAATGGCTGGAGTTATGTTGCGCCCAAAACGGCCTGGGGCAAGGCGCGACGAGGGAGCATAGCCCCAGTGCTCTGCGACCCAGGAGCACGCAGCCCCAGACCGTTCTCGGCGCAACCCTTCGGGCCACAGGTCTTTTGGCCTCCTGCTTCGTTGCTCACGCCTTACAGACCCACGAGAGGTATGCGCGTCGCTCGCGCCTCGCGGGAGGCCAAAATCCCTTGCGGCATAACTCCAGCCATTTGTGAGACACATCACTAGCGAACCGCCGCCGCATCGCGAATGCAGTAAAGGTGTCGGGCCGTCCGAATGATGAGGCTGTCGGCGGCGATAGCCGGTGTGGCCATGCACATTTCATCGAGGCTGTTTTTTCGGAGCAGTTTGTAGTCTGGCCCTGCCTGGAAAACGAACGCGTCACCGTCTTCGCTCAGGCAAAAGATGCGGCCATTGTAGGCCCAAGGCGAGGCGGTGAAGCCGGAGGTTCCTGTGGTGTTGATGCGCTGTTTGCCGAACAACTCCCGGCCCGTCCGTGCGTCGTGGCAGGCGAGGAAACCGAAATCGAACAGCACGTAGAAATAATCGTTGTAAAGGAGTGGTGATGGATTATACGGCGCCGCCACGGGCTGGAACCAGGCGATGAACTCGTTGCTGGTCTCTCCCGGTTTGAGAGAGATATCTCCGGAAGCGCCGGGCCGAATAGCGAACACAGGCCGCGTCTTGTCCCCCACGTAGCCGGAGCAGACGTAGAGGAGCCCGAACTTAGAAAACGGCGTTGGAATCACGATGGAGGACATGCCGCCCAACTCCCACAGGAGTTGTCCCTCCAAATCATAGGACCGAACCCGGGTGCGTCCCGGCGTGACGATCTCGGTTCGTTTCTCGTTCTCCCAGATATAAGGAGTCGCCCAGTTGCTCTTCTCGTCGCGAGGGACGCGCCAGACTTCCTTTCCGGTCCGCTTGTCCAGCGCGAGCAGGAACGATTGCTCTTCGTTGTCGTTCACGAGGTAGAGCCTGTCGCCGTGCAACACCGGCGACGCGGCCGTCCCCCAGCCATTGCGGACTTTGCGGGCCGGGAGCTTGTGCGACCACAGTTCGTTCCCGGCGTAGTCCAGACAGAAGACGCCGACATTGCCGAAGCAGGCATACACGCGCTCGCCGTCCGTGACCGGCGTTTCCGACGCGTAGGTGTTCTTGACGTGAATAGAACTGGGCGGCGCGCTTTCATGAACCTGCTTTTCCCAAAGTATCTTGCCCGTGCGGCTGTCCACACAATACACCATCCAATGATGAAGATCCTTCGAGGGGGTGGGCCGTTCCCCGCCGAAATAGAGTCCTTTCTTGGGTGTTTCGACTTCGCCATCCTTGATCACCGAGGTCAGAAAGATCCGGTCGTTCCAGACGATGGGTGAGGACCACCCATAGCCCGGAATTTCGGTTTTCCACGCCACGTTCTGATCCTTGCTCCATGTCTCGGGAAGGTTTTTCCCTTCGGCGACGCCCATTGCTCCAGGACCGCGAAACTGCGGCCAGCGCGCTTCGCCCGCCGTGACCGAGGCCAAGAGCAGGAACGGAAGAAGTATTTTCATGAGAAGCTTCCTATCGCGGAACCCAAGAGATATCAATCCTTGGCGCGTCATTTGGCACCCCACGCACTAATGCCGTCCCTGCAAGCCGGAACGCCGCCGCCCCAAGACGCGCCTGAATTCACCGAGGCAAGAGCAGTCAACAAGCCGACAACTGACGGATGGTTATCTCTGTTCAGGAGTTGCGGGTGCCTCGGTGGAAGCGGGAGCCTGCGAAGCCGCTGCGGCCTCGGGTTTCGGGGCTTCTGTCGGCGCCGCCGCTGGCAACTCGACCCATTCCAGGATGGCAAGTTCCGCAGCGTCACCCTGGCGGCGATTCAGCTTCACGATGCGCGTGTAACCGCCATTACGATTCTTGAACGCCGGGGCGATCTCATCGAACAGAATATGGACGATGTCGTTCTTGCGGGCTTTGGCGCGCAGCGCTTTGCTCGGGAGAGCCCGCCGCGGGTTGTATTTCAACCGCGCCGCAGCCAGCCGCCGGGCATGAATGGACCCGGTTTTCCCCAGCGTCACCATCTTCTCGGCCACGGGCCGGGCGGCCTTGGCTTTTGCCAGCGTGGTGGTGACCCGTTTGTGGAGGATGAGGCTGCTAACCAGATTGGCGAGCATCGCGTTTCGATGCTCGCCGGTGCGGCCCAGTTTGGCCGTTCTCTTGAGATGTCGCATGGGGATTCCTCTCTAGGCCGTCTTGGGTTCTTCCTTGGGCGCTTCGAGCAGGGACGGGTCGATGTTCATTCCCAACGCCAGTCCCAGGGCCGCGAGTTTCTCTTTGATTTCGTTCAGAGATTTCTTGCCGAAGTTGCGATACTTGAGCATCTCCGCCTCGGTCTTCATGGCGAGCTGGCCGACGGTGGTGATGTTCGCGTTGTTCAAGCAGTTGGCCGCGCGCACGCTGAGTTCGATTTCATTGACGCTCATGTTGAGCACCTTGCGCTGGCGGGCTTTCTCGTCGTCCTGCTTATCCGGCTCTTGCTCGAATTCGACGGCATTCTTGTCGTAGCCCACGAAAACGTCCAGGTGATGCTGTAGAATCGCTGAAGCCTGGGTAAGCGCATCGTCCGGAGAAACACGTCCGTCGGTCCAGATCTCCAGAACCAGCCGGTCATAATCCGTACGCTGGCCGACGCGCGCGCTCTCGACGGAATAGCGGACGCGGGTAACCGGCGAAAATAGCGAATCGATTGCGATCACGCCGATGGGCTGATCGGGTTTCTTGTTCTCGTCCCCCGGGCAAAAGCCGCGCCCGACCTTGACCTCCATCTCCATCTCGAACTTCTTCTTTTTGTCGAGGGTGCAGATGATCTGCTTGGGATTCACCAGTTCCAGATTCTGGGTCAACTTGATGTCCCCGGCGAGGACGGGCCCCTCCTTCTGCACGGAGATCATCACAGTCTGCGGCTCACGGCTGCGGGCCTTGAACAACACTTTTTTCAGATTCAGAATGACGTCGGTGACATCCTCCACCACGCCGTCAATGGTGGTGAATTCGTGCATGGCGCCATCGAGCTTGATGGAGGTAATGGCCGCGCCTTCCAACGAGGACAGCAGGACCCGCCGGAGCGAGTTCCCGACGGTGTGGCCGTAACCGGTTTCAAACGGTTCGGCAATGAACTTGGCGTAGGTTTCAGTGGCGGTTGTGTCTTCTTTGACCAACCGTTTGGGCATTTCAAAACGACCGAGTCGTACTGGCATAGTCTTCTTTCAACAATTTTGATCTGACGGCCCCGGCTGTTTATTCCCGCGACCGAAGCCGTCCGTATAATTGTTTTGGGTTAATGGATCGGTGGATTTCTGGATCAATGGAGCTTGTCCAAATAACCCGGTCATCCAAACATCCAATAATCCGCTTTGTTGTTTAGCGGGAATAAAATTCTACCACTGCCTGCTCGTTGGCAATCGGCTGGATTTCATCGCGGGTTGGAACCCGCAGAACCGTTCCTTTGAAAGCGTCGCGATTCAAGGTAAGCCAGTCTGGCACGGCGCGGCTGGTGGCCGATTCGAGGTTGCGCGTGCCCATCTGGCGGGAAACGCTGGAGTCCTTCACTTCCACGGTGTCATTCACTTTCAGGCCGCAAGACGGAACGTTCACTTTCCGGCCATTGACCTTGATATGGCCGTGCGTGACCATCTGGCGGGCCGCGGCACGGGTATTGGCGAAGCCCAGGTGATAAACCACATTGTCGAGGCGCAGTTCGAGAATCTGAAGCATGGTTTCACCCGTGACGCCGCGCCGCTTGAGGGCCTTCTGGTAAACGCGCCTGAACTGACGTTCCATCAGACCATAATAGTATCGGAGCTTCTGTTTCTCGATCAGCCCCAGCGCGTAATCGGTGCTCTTGCGCCGGCTCCTGGGGCCATGCACGCCGGGACCATAGTTTTTCCGTTCGAGGTACTTTGAAGCGCCGTAGATCGGAATGCCAAATCGCCGGCTGATTCGAACGCGAGGACCAGTATATCGAGCCATAGGTTAATTGCGGAATGCGGAGTGCGGAGTGCGGAGTTGCGCCCAAACCTTCGGCGCTTCCTTTGGGAACTCGAAACTTGAAACTTGAAACTTGAAACTCATATCAAACCTCAAACGCGGCGCTTCTTGCGGGGCCGGCAGCCGTTGTGCGGGACGGGAGTCACATCCTTGATGCTGCTGATCTCCAGGCCAATTGCCTGAAGCGCTCGGATCGCCGATTCCCGGCCTGAACCCGGACCTCGGACGCGGATTTCAACTTCTTTCATGCCGTGTGACATGGCCTGGCGGGCAGCGTCCTGCGCGACTTGCTGAGCGGCAAACGCCGTGCTCTTGCGCGAACCTTTGAATCCAACCTTCCCGGAACTAGACCAGCCAATGACGTTGCCGTGCATGTCCGTGATCGACACCAGGGTATTGTTGAAGGTGGCCAGGATATTCGCGACGCCGACCGAGATGTTCTTGGCGCCTTTGGCCTTGATGATTTTCTTTGCGGCCTGGTCGTCCCCGAGGAGTTCCGCGGCCGTTGGAGCGACGCCCGCAGTGGGAACTGCTGGAGCAGCCGGAGCAGCGCCTCCAGCGGGTTTCTCCGCGGGCTTGGCGGCGTCCGCGCCTTCTGCCGCCAACGCTTTCTTTGCCGGCTTCGGAGGCTTGGCTTCGTCAGCTAGTCCTTTGGGAGCCGCCTGTTCTCGGGCCGCGGCAGGAGGGGCGGGTTTGCTCTCCTTTTTGGGAGCCGGTTTTTTCGGTTTAGGTTCGTCAGCCATGCGGAATCCGTTGCAGGAGTTGGGGGTTTGTGATTAGCGCGCGATTTGAGCCTAGTGGATGCCAGCTTTTGCTTGCGGGTTTCGTTGAACGCCGACGGTCTTCCGCGGGCCTTTTCGTGTGCGCGCATTGGTTTGCGTGCGCTGCCCGCGAACGGGCAGACTCCGAAGATGCCGGACGCCTCGATAGCATTTGATGCTCTGGAGCCGCTTGAGGTTCAACCCGATCTCCCGCCGCAGATCGCCTTCGATGACGTATTTGCCATCCTGAATGGCGTGAACGATCTGCGACAATTGCTGTTCCGTCAGATCTTTGGCGCGGATGCCCGGATTGATCTTGGCTTTGTCCAGAATCCACTTCGAGTTGGCCGGGCCGATGCCGTAAATGAAGCGAAGCGCGATATCAATCCGCTTCTGACCGGGAATGTCCACACCAAGTACGCGTGCCATAATTCAATTCAATCCAGGTTAACCTTGCCGCTGCTTGTGACGCGAGTTGCTGCAAATGACGCGGATCACGCCTTTGCGGCGCACAATCTTGCAGTGCTCGCACAGTTTTTTCACAGACGCTCGAACTTTCATAAATCGACTCTCGTTTCTTTAGACGCGATGCAGCCCCGGGACAAGTCGTAAGCCGACATCTGCACCGTGACCACGTCACCCGGCGCAAATCGGACGAATTCCAGCCGGAGCTTCCCGGACACATAAGCGAGCAGGCGATGGCCATTGGCCAACTCCACTCGGTACCGGCTGTTCGGCAATACTTCCACTACCTTGCCTTCGGCTTCAATAGGTGCTTCGCTGGCCACGTTAAAATCTCCGGCTCAGACTCGGTGATCAGAACCGTGTGTTCAAAATGGGCGGAAGGCTGGCCGTCCTTCGTGACCACCGTCCAGCCGTCGCGCAGAATCTGCACCGCCGGACCGCCCGCATTCACCATCGGCTCAATCGCCAACGTCATGCCCGGACGCAATCTTGGCGACGGTTTGCCATCTACGTAATTCGGCACCTGCGGATCTTCGTGCATTGAGCGGCCCACGCCATGCCCTACAAATTCACGCACGATGCTGAACCCATTGCGTTCCACGTAGGTCTGGATCGCACGCGAGATATCCGACACTTGCTTCCCGGCCCGCGCTTGTGCGATCCCTTCATACAGCGCCTTTTCCGTCACATCAATCAGTTTCTGGGCCAGTACGTCGCATCCGCCCACGGCGACCGTTCGCGCCGTATCACCAATGTAGCCCTTGAAAAGAACACCGACATCAATCCCGACAATATCGCCAAAATGAACGCGCCGGTCACTCGCCAATCCATGCACAACTTCCTCATTCACAGAGAGGCAGACGTAGCATGGATATTTTCGATATCCCAAAAAGGCGCTCTTGGCGCCGTGGCTCTTTATGCTGCCAGCCGCGTACTGATCAATCTCTTTAGTCGTGACACCCGGTGTGATCCACGCACAAATCTCGTCGAGCACCGTGCTGGCCACTGCCCCGGCCGCACGCATTGCCTCGATATCCCGATCATTTTTCAGAATGATCACGTCAAAAACGGCCTCGGATCCGTCCCTTCTTCAGGAATCCGTCATAGTGCCGCATCAACAAGTGAGACTCCATCTGCCTCATCGTATCCAGCATCACACCTACGGTGATCAACATACTGGTGCCACCGAAGAACTGCGAGACCCGGTAGTTGATCCCAAAGAGATCGGCCATGAGCATCGGGATGACCGCAATGACGGTGAGAAAGACTGCTCCCGCCAGAGTGATCCGGCTCATGGTTCGGTGCAAAAAATCGCTGGTGGCCGGGCCGGGCCGAACGCCGGGGATGTATCCGCCGTATTTCTTCAGATCGTCAGAAATCTGCAATTCATTGAACTGGGTCGCGACCCAGAAGTAGGAGAAAAACAGGATCATCGCCGTGTACAGGCAATAATAGAGCAACTCGCCGCGGGTCAAATCATTCCCAATATCCTTGAAGAACTGGATGTGGGAGATATCCCCCAGCTTCGAAAGGGCCATCGCCGGGAAGACCAAAACAGCCTGAGCAAAAATGATGGGCATCACCCCGGCATAATTCACGCGCAAGGGCATGAAGGAGCTGCCCCCCGCGTACACCTTGCGTCCCACGGCCCGTTGGGCGTATTGCACGGGGATTTTTCGCTGGGCCTGTGTTACGGCAACGACGGCAGCCACCACGGCGGCTAAGAGCAGAACGAGCGCAATCGCATGGAACACGTTGTATTTCCGGTCTCCCAGCCCTGCAGCCTCCGGGAAGAACATGTAGTAAAGCTGCTGCCCCGCGATCGGCAGATCCGCCACAATGCCGATCGTGATGATCAACGAGACCCCGTTCCCTATCCCTCGCTCTGTGATTTGCTCCCCCATCCACATGAGCAACAACGTCCCCGTCGTGAGCGCCAGAATTGTCTGAATCCGGTACCACCAGATATTGTCCACCACGACAAGTTTCCCTTCGAATCCCGGGAAAATCTGGCCTGGGTTTTCCCACCCTATGGCCATAAGCGTGCCGTGGCCCAGGCACAATAAGACCGTCAGGTAGCGCGAATACTGGATGATTTTCGCCCGACCGCCCTCTTCGCGCGCCAATTTGCTCAGGGTTGGCACCACGGCCGTCAAAAGCTGGATGATAATCGTCGCCGTGATGTAGGGCATGATGCCGAGCGCGCCGATGGCGCAGTTCTGCAAGGCGCCGCCCGTGAAAAGGCTGTACATCTGGAGCAGGGAATTGCCCTCCATCTGACCCGGCTTCTGCAGGTAATCCCTCAGTTCGGTCGCATTGAGGCCCGGAGTCGGAACCCACGCGATGATGCGGCAAATCGCCAAAACCAGGAGGGTAAAAACAATCCGGGACTTCAGCTCCGGAATCTTGAAACAATTGGCGAACGTATTCCAGATCGTTTTGAACATGCGAATTCCTCAGCGAAACTTACGCGCTCTTGGCTGGAGCGGCCGTGGTGGAACCCACCGTTTCGCAGACGCCGCCGGCTTTCTCGATCTTGGCGCGCGCCGAGCCGCTGAAGGCATGCGCACAGACCGTCAGTTTCCGGGTCAATTCACCCCCGCCCAGAATCTTGATCCCGTCCGCGCGCCCGCTGGCCAGCCCGGCGGAACGCAGAACCGCCTCGTCCACTCTGCCCCCATCCTCGAACCGGTTCAGAGCCTCCAGATTGACCGGGATGTAACGCACCGTGTGGCGGGCGTTGTTAAAACCGCGCTTTGGCATCCTCCGGATGAGCGGCATCTGGCCGCCTTCAAACCCGATCCGGATGGAGCTTCCGGAGCGGGCCGTCTGGCCTTTCCCGCCACGCCCGCTGGATTTTCCGTGCCCGCTGGATTCACCCTGCCCGAGACGCTTCCGGCGGTGCTTGGCGCCCGGACGAGGTTTGAGATCGTGTAATCGCATAAAGAGAAGTTCAGGCGGAGACGTTACCTGGAGCCGGCGGTGGCGGTGGCGGTTCGCTCTGGGCCGCCACTCTCAGCGACAGACCACGGCTGCGGAAAATCTCGTCGCGCAATCGCAAGGTGCGGAGCGCCTCGAGTGTGGCTTTGGCCACGTTCGCGGCATTCTTGGAACCCAGCGACTTGCTCAAGATGTCCTTCACTCCGGCCGACTCGACGACGGCACGAACCGTTTTCCCCGCGATAATTCCAGTCCCAGGCGACGCAGGCCGCAACAACACGCGCGCGCCTCCGAACGTGGAAATAACCTCGTGCGGGATCGTCGCGTTGCGCAAGGAGACCTTCAACATCCGCTGCCGCGCCTCCTCGCCGCCTTTGCGGATGGCATCGGCCACCTCGCCCGCTTTCCCCAGGCCAAGGCCAACGCGTCCTTGTTTGTCCCCGACGACCACCAGCGCGCTGAAGCTGAAGCGGCGTCCGCCTTTGACGACTTTGGAGGAGCGATTGATGAAGACGACTTTCTCGCTGAGCTCGGTCGAATCTTTTCCTTCAACCTGCTGTTCCGTGCCTTCCGCTCCGCCGCGCATTCGCCGGCCGCCGCGGCCGGGTCCGCGTCCGCCGCCGCGGCCGGGTTCCGAATTACTTCTGGGTTGTTCCGCCACGATAGTGATCTCCTGGTTCGATTTAGAATTTCAAGCCGGCTTCCCGGGCCGCATCGGCGAGCGCCTTGACTTTTCCGTGATAGCGCGCTCCGCGGCGGTCAAAGACGACGGCCTGGATGCCTTTGTTCTTGGCCGCTTCGGCTGCGGCTTGCCCGATCCGCTTTGCGCTCGTGACGTTGGCTTTGAGCTTCTCCCGGTCCGGAATGGATTTGTCCAGTGTCGAGGTGGAAGCCAGCGTCTTGCCGGCGGTATCGTCGATAAACTGCACGTAAATGTTCTTGCCTGTGAAACAGACGCTCATTCGGGGCCGCGCGCTCGTGCCGGCGACCTTCTTGCGGATGCGCCAGCGCCGCAGTTGCCTGAGCTGATTTTTCTTTTCGGTTCTCATGTCGGTTGCGCCACGGATTTTGCCGTGACGCGCAATTCATGCCGCGAGGCAATTATTGAACGGTCTTGCCCTCCTTGCGTTTGACCTTCTCGCCCAGATAGCGAACGCCTTTGCCCTTATACGGCTCGGGGGGATAAAACCCGCGCAATTCCGCCGCGACACGGCCCACAACTTCCTTGTTGGGCCCTTCGATCGTCAGTTTCGTGTTTTCCTCGACGGTGACTTTGATCTGATCCGGGATGGGATAGTTGATCGGGTGGGAATAGCCCAGGATCAAATTGACGTTCTTGCCTTGCACGGCCGCTTTGAAACCCACGCCTTGAATTTCCAGCTTCTTAACGAAGCCGTCCGTGACACCCTTGACCATGTTGTTGACGATGGCTCGGCTCAATCCGTGCAGCGCCTTGGCCTGGGCGTCGTCGCCGTCCCGGCTCAACACAAGCTTGTCGCCGTTCAGCGCGATGGAGGTTCGCCGGGGCAACTCGAAGTCCAATTTGCCCTTGGGGCCTTCAACAAAGACCTTGCGGGCTTTGATTTCGACTTTGACCTTCGGAGGAACCTGGACCGGTATTTTTCCAATTCTGGACATATGATTCTTTCCGCGCCTACCAAACAAAACAGAGCAACTCGCCGCCCACGTTCTGTTTTTGGGCCTCGGATCCCGTCATCACCCCTTTGGAGGTGGAAATGATCGCCGTGCCCATTCCGCCAAGCACGCGCGGGATTTCATCCGCCCCGACATAGCGGCGCAATCCGGGCGTGCTGACGCGCCGCAGGCCGGCGATGACGCTTTGCCGTCCCTGATACTTCAGTTTGAGTTTCAGTTTCTTCGCGGTCTTGCCTTCGACGCTGCAATCGGCGATGTAGCCCTCGCGCTTCAAGAGCTGGGCAATGCTCTCTTTCAGTTTGGAATGCGCCATCACGACGTCCGGCATCAGCGCCTGGTGAGCGTTGCGCAAACGTGTGAGCAAGTCAGAAATGGGATCGGTCATAACGGTTACCAGCTTGCTTTGACGACGCCCGGGATCAGTCCGCTCAGCGCCGATTCGCGAAACACCAGGCGCGAGCAGGCGAACTTGCGCAAATAGCCATGGCGGCGGCCGGAAATCTTGCAACGGTTGACCGCGCGCACGGGGCTCGCGTTCCGCGGCAACTTGGCCAGTCCCGCGTAATCGCGTTTGGCTTTCAACTCGGCGCGCAGCGCGGCGTACTTGGCCGCCACCTGGCGCTTTTTCTTGTCGCGTTCAATCCATGCTTTCTTGGCCATATTATCGTCCTTCGGCAAACGGCATGCCCATCATCTTCAACAGATCCAGGGCTTCCGCGTCGGTTTTCGCTGTCGTCACAATCGTAATGTCCATGCCTTGCTGGCGCTTGATCTTGTCCAGATCGATCTCCGGAAAAATGGTCTGGTCGGCAATGCCCATCGAGTAATTGCCCCGTCCGTCAAACGAGCGCGTGGAAAGGCCGCGGAAATCGCGGATGCGAGGCAGCGCCGCCGCCACCAGGCGATCCAGGAATTCATACATCGCTTCCCGGCGCAAGGTGACGTGACACCCGATCGGCTGGCCCTGCCGCAGTTTGAAATTGGCAACGCTCTTTCGCGATTTGCTGACGACCGCTTTGCGTCCGGTGATCAATCCGAGATCCTTCGCCGCGTCGTCGATCGCCACCTTCTCCAGCGAGGCGCTGACGCCCATGTTCAAAACGATTTTCTCGATCTTCGGAACTTCGTGGACGTTCCTGTAATTGCGCTTTTCCTTCAGCGCTTGCCGAACCTTCTCGACGTATGCCTGATAGAGCCTGGGTTTCATTGCGCTTCAACGGTTAGCTGGCCTGGGGCGCTCCGCGTCTGGCGGCACGCGCGTCAAATCGCGACGCCAGCACGACATTCGAAAGATGAATCGTGCCTTCGCGCTCGATAATCGCGCCCTGCGGATTCTGCCGGTTCTTGCGGACGTGTTTCTTGATCATTTTCACGCCCTCAACGATGACCCGCTGCGACGTCGGAAACACCGAGATGATCTTGCCGCGCTTGCCCCGTTCCGTGCCGGCAATCACAACCACTTCGTCGCCTTTCTTCACGTGTGCTTTGGCCATACCTAAATCACCTCCGGAGCCAGCGAAATAATCTTCATGAATTTCTTGTCGCGGAGTTCGCGGGCGACCGGTCCGAAAATGCGCGTCCCGCGCGGGTTGTTTTCCTTGTCGATGATCACGATCGCATTCGTATCGAAGCGAAGGTAGGAACCATCGTTTCGGCGGATAGGCCGCCGGGTCCGGACCACCACCGCGTCCACGACTTCGCCCTTCTTTACGGTCCCGTCCGGCGTCGCCTCTTTGATATGGGCCTTGATGATGTCGCCCACGCGGGCGTAGCGCTGGTTGCGGCCCAGCACGCCGATCGCCGCCGCCCGCTTGGCTCCGGTGTTATCGGCGACATCCAATATGGAACGAACTTGCAACATAAGATCTCCGATGGCTAATGCACCGCGGGCGCTTCGGCGCTCCGGGACACCACTTCAACCAACCGCCAGCATTTCAATTTGGAGAGCGGCCGCGTTTCTTCGATTCGGACACGGTCGCCTACTTTCGCTTCGCCCTTTTCGTCGTGCGCGTAAAACTTCCGGTAGCGTGTCACGACCTTTTTGAATTTGGGATGCTGAAAGCGGCGTTCGACCCGCACGACGATGGTCTTGGCCATTTTGCTGGGAATGACTTCGCCGAGCCGCTGTTTGCGATGGCCTCGGTTAATCGTAGAATTCTCGGACATAAAAACGGAAATCAAGCGGCTTTCTTGCGCAGAACCGTGAGTTGGGTCTCAATCCGGGCGATATCGCGGCGCAGAATCCTGAGCCGTCCGGTCTTCTCCAGTTGGCTGGTCGCCTGCTGCAACCGCAGATTGAACAACTCCTGCCGCAAGTCGCGGCTTTTGGCCTGCAACTCGGCGAACGTTAAATCTCTGATCTCAGAACTCTTCATAAAGCCGGTCGAATCAACTCATGTGGTGGCGCGAAACAAACTTGGTGCGGATGGGCAGCTTGTCCGCGGCCAGGCGCATGGCTTCGCGCGCCAGCGCTTCCGGAACGCCGTCCACCTCAAACAAGACGTTGGCCGGGCGAACGACTGCCACCCAGGATTCCACGGGGCCTTTACCCTTGCCCATGCGCGTTTCGAGCGGTTTTTTGGTGAACGATTTGTCGGGAAAAATGCGAATCCAGATCTTGCCGCGCCGCTTCATAAAGCGGGTCAGGGCCACGCGCGCCGCTTCGATTTGCTTGGTATCGAGCCAGCAGCGCTCCAGCGCCTTCAATCCGTACTCGCCGAACGCGACCGTGGCGCCGCGGTAAGCCAATCCCGCACGGTTCCCGCGGTGCATTTTCCGATACTTCACTCTGGCCGGCATCAATGGCATAGCAATTCCTCTCGATAACTAAACAGAAGCGGCTGCCGGCAGCGCTTTTTCCGGTTTGGTCTCGCCCTTGCAAATCCAGCACTTGATACCGAGCTTGCCGTACAGCGTGTGGGCTTCGGCAAATCCGTATTCAATATTCGCGCGCAAGGTGTGCAGCGGCACGCTGCCCTCGTGGTACGATTCGACGCGCGCCAGTTCCGCGCCGCCCAACCGGCCAGCGCAACGGACCTTGATGCCGACGGCGCCGAAGTCCATGGCCGTTTGCACCGCCTTCTTCATGGCGCGCCGGAAAGAAATGCGGCGCTCGAGTTGCAAGGCGATGTTTTCCGCGACGAGCTGCGCATCGAGTTCGGGCGTCTTGATCTCTTGAATGTCCACGTAAACCTCTTTGCCGGTCATCCGGCTGAGCTCCTCCTTGAGCTTGTCGATCTCCGCGCCTTTCCGGCCGATAACCACTCCGGGGCGGGCTGTGAAAATCGTGATGCGGCACCGCGTCGCGGCGCGTTCGATCTGAATCTTTGGCACGGACGCCGATTCGAGCTTCTTCTTCAGGATGTCGCGAATCTTCCGGTCCTCGGACAACAATTTGCCAAAGTCTCGTTTCTCGGCGAACCACTTGGAGCGCCAATCTTTGTTGACGGCAACGCGCAGGCCGACCGGATTTGTCTTTTGTCCCATACGTCAGAACTGGAGTAATGGAGCGATGGAGTCATGGAGTGGCGGGAAAAAGCGCAGTCGGAGCGTCGCGATCGAACGCTCAAGCACTCCAACACTCCAACACTCCAACACTCGAACCCTTTGGCTTTTCATATTAGTCATCCGAGAGAACGATCTTGATGTGGCAGTTCCGCTTCAGGATCGGCCCGGCCGAGCCTCGCGCCTTGGGGATAAACCGCTTCATGGTTGTGGCCGTCTGAGCCAGCGCTTCCTTCACAACCAGATTCGCCGTGTCCAGGCTGTTGTACTCCGTCTTGTGAGTTTTCAAGTCCTCCGCATTGGCCAGTGCGGATTTCAGCGTTTTGGACACGAGCCGCGCGGATTTCCTGGGAACGACGGCCAGAACGGCGACCGCTTGCTGGGCGGGCAGGCCTTGAATCTGGCGAACGACCTCGCGCATCTTTTGCGCGGACATCCGGACATTCCGGGTGATGGCTTGAACTTCCATAAACGAATTACTTGGCTTCGGCCTTGGCGGTGTGCGCGCCGTGTTTCTTGAAGGTGCGCGTCAACGAGAACTCGCCCAGTCGATGCCCGACCATGTTCTCGGTGACAAAGACCGGATTGAACACTTTGCCGTTATGCACGTTGAACGTGTGGCCGACGAATTCCGGGGTGATCATGGAGCGCCGCGACCACGTCTTGATCGGCTTCTTCGTGTTCGTCGCGTTTAACTTCGAGATTTTTTCCAACAAATGTCCGTCCACGAACGGACCTTTCTTAATGGATCGTCCCATAGGCCGCTGCGATTACTTCTGTTTCACCGGCCGCCCGTCACGGCGCACCACGATGAAACGGTTCGAATGTTTGAATTGCTTTCGAGTCTTGTAACCCTTGGTGATCACGCCCCACGGCGTCACCGGGTGCCCGCCGCCCGAAGTCTTGCCCGCTCCTCCGCCCATCGGGTGATCGACCGGATTCTTGGCCACGCCGCGGCTCAGGGGGCGAATGCCGCGGTGCCGGCTTCTCCCGGCTTTTCCGAGGACCACGTTCTCATGCTCCGCATTCCCGACCTGTCCAATCGTGGCTGTGCAGTCGAGGTTGAACCTTCGGATTTCTCCAGAAGGCAAACGCACCTGGGCATATTCCTCGTCGCGAGACATCAGGATCGCTGAAGCGCCCGCGGTCCGGACCATCTGGCCGCCGCGTCCCGGCGTGATTTCGAGGTTATGAATCGGCAAACCGATCGGGATGGTTTTGAGGGGAAGCGCATTGCCAACTTCAGGTGGAGCGGAGGAACCGCTCATCAAAGTGGCGCCAACCTTCAAACCGTCCGGGGCGATGATGTAGCGCTTTTCTCCATCCTTGTATTCGAGCAACGCCAGCCGCGCCGTGCGGATCGGGTCGTACTCGATGGCGACTACTTTGGCTTCGACTCCGCGCTTGTTGCGTTTGAAATCCACTTCGCGGATTTTCTGTTTGTGACCCTGGCCCCGCCCCCGGCTGGTTACACGGCCGTAGGAATTCCGCCCGCCGGTCTTCTTGCGGATGAACACCAGGCTTTTTTCCGGCTTTGACTTGGTGATCTCAGCAAACGACGCGATCGTGATATAACGCGTCGATGGCGTGAGCGGGCGAAAGGTTTTGACTGGCATAAGGAAAATCCGGTTACGTCAGGGTGATCTTGTCTCCCTTCTTCAGAGTCAGAATGGCTTTCTTCCAGTCCGGCGCTTTGCCTGCCTGCATCGTGCGCTGCCGCCGGAGTTTGCCGGAGACATTCATCGTGCGCACGTCGAGGACCTTCACTTTGAAAAGCTCTTCAACCGCCCGCCGAATCTGGACCTTGTTGGCGCGCCGGTCCGCCACCACCGTGTAGTGGTTGAATTTCTCGCTCTGGAGCGAACCCTTCTCGGTGACGCGCACCGTTTTGATAACCTCAAAAGTATTCATGCCTGCTGGTCCTTCTGAAGACGCTGTTCCACCTTTTCAAAAGCGTCCCGCGTGAACACCAATTTGGCGAACCGCAGAACCTGGTAGGTGTTCAAATCCTCGCTCGTGGTCACCTCGACATCCGGCACATTGCGCGAGGCCAGCAACAGATTCCGATCTGCCTCCGGAGCCACGATCAATGTCGTTCCTTCCAACTGAAGCGCAGACCGCACGCCCAGGAATTCTTTGGTCTTCGGTGAATTCAATTTGAGGTCGCTCAGGATGACGACATCGCCGGCCTTCAGCCGCTCGCTCAGCGCCTTCTGAAAGGCGAGGCGCCGCGTCGCTTTGGTCACTTTGACGCGCCAATCCCGCGGCTTGGGGCCGAAGACCACTCCGCCGCCACGCCAGAGAGGCGATGCGAATGAGCCGGCCCGTGCGCGCCCGGTGCCCTTCTGACGCCACGGCTTCTTGCCGGATCCAGCGACCTCGCCCATGGTCTTCGTGCAGGCCGTGCCGCTTCGTTGCGCCGCCAGATAAGCCACAACCACGTCGTGGACCGCCTGGGTTCCTTTGCCATCCTGGATGACAGGAAACTTCACTTCCAACTCACCCTGCGGATTGCCTTGTGTATCTTTGACAGCGAGTTTCATGGAACTTCAAATTACTTTGCAGGCGCCGCGGCCTTCTTGGGCAGTTTCTTGGATTCTCGAATGACCACGTAGTCGCCTTTTGCTCCAGGAACGGCGCCTTTGATCAAGAGAATGTTCTCGCTTTCGCGCACCTGGACGACCTGGAGGTTCTGGACAGTGCGGCGCGCGTGGCCCATGTGTCCCGGCATGCGCATCCCGCGGCGAACGGTTCCGGGAAACAAGCGTTGCCCAATCGCGCCCGAACGCCGATGCCAGCCCTTCGCGCCGTGTGTGGAATCACCGCCGCGAAAATGATGGCGCTTGACCACGCCTTCAAACCCGCGGCCTTTGGTCACGCCTATCGCATCGACGAAGTCGCCCTGCGCGAAAATGCCGGGGCCAATCACGTCGCCGGGCTTCACGCTCAGAGAAAAATTCCGGAACTCGCGGATGCGCTTGACGGGAGTGGTTTTGAACTTTTGAAAATGGCCGTTGAGCGGCTTGGCAGTGCGATGTTCCTTCTGATCGTCGAATCCCAGTTGAACCGCGCTGTAGCCATCCGTCTCCACGGTTTTGCACTGCAGGACGCGGTTTGGCCCGGCCAGAATGACCGTGACCGGAATGACATTTCCGGCCGCATCGTAAACCTGCGTCTGCCCTAGTTTCTTTCCGAGCAATCCGATCATAGCCTTAGATCTTAATCGTGATGTCAACGCCGGCCGGGAGATTCAGTTTTTTGAGTTCGTCCACGGTTTTCGCTGTGGGATCGATGATATCCAACAAGCGCTTGTGGGTGCGCTGCTCGAAAGTCTCTTGCGACTTCTTGTCGGCGTGAGGGGAACGCTGAACCGTGAATCGTTCGATCCGCGTCGGAAGGGGAATCGGTCCTGCGACTCGGGCTCCGGTTCGTTTGACCGTCTCCACGATATCGTGTGCAGACTGGTCAATGACCCGATGGTCATAGGCTTTCAGTCGGATACGAATGCGTTGGCCTGCCATAACAAAGAACAGTAAGTTTGCGCAGCGCGTTTATGTGCGTGCCGGTTTTGGTTTTGCCAAGTCTAAAATGCTCGCGGCGATTCCCGAAGGCACCTGCTCGAATCGGAGCGGTTCCATCGAATAATTCGCGCGCCCTTTGGACAGTGATCGAATGGCGGTCGCGTAGCCAAACATTTCGGCGAGCGGCACTTCCGCGTAAAGCACGACCGCGCCGCTTTTGACTTCGATCGTCTGAATCTTGCCCCGCCGCCGATTCAGGTCGCCCAGGAGATCGCCTTGATATTCCTCCGGCGTGGTCACTTCGACTTTCATGATCGGTTCCAGAAGGACGGGGTTGGCCTTCTTCGCCGCATCTTTGAACGCAAAAATCCCGGCCATCTTGAACGCCAGTTCGCTGGAGTCCACCTCGTGGAACGTGCCTTCGATAATGCTGACCTTCACGTCCACGATGGGATAGTTCGCCAGGACTCCGCCCTGAATCGCTTCCTCTAAACCGTCGATCACCGCCGGGATGTACTCCTTCGGGATCGTTCCGCCGACCACCTTGTTTTCAATCTCAACGCCCTTGCCGGCTTCGTTCGGCTCGACCGTGATGATAGCGTGCCCGTATTGGCCGCGGCCGCCCGATTGGCGGATGAATTTGCCTTCGCCCTCGGCGGGCCTGGTGATCGTCTCGCGGTAGGCGATCTGCGGAGCGCCGGCCGTCGCATCGACCTTGAACTCGCGCAGGAGCCGGTCGCGGATGATCTCCAGGTGCAACTCGCCCATGCCGGCAATGATTAACTGGCTCGTTTCCTCGTCGGTAAAACAGCGGAATGTCGGATCTTCTTCCGCCAGCCGCTGCAACCCTTCGCTCAGTTTGTCGCGATCTGCCTTGGTCTTCGGTTCCACCGCCATCGAGATCACAGGTTCGGGGAAGGTCGGCGGCTCCAACAGAATCGAGAAATCCTCGTCGCTGAGTGTATCGCCCGTTGTGATGTTCTTGAGGCCCACGAGGGCCGCGATATCTCCGGCGTAAACCGTGTCCACTTCGATCCGTTTGTCCGCTTGAATCATCATCACGCGGCTTACGCGGTCGCGCCTGCGCGTGCGTGGATTGTAAATCATGTCGCCCTTTCTCAGCGTGCCGCTGTACACGCGGAAGAAGACGAGTTTGCCGACGTAGGGATCACTCCAGAGTTTGAAGGCCAGCGAGCAAAACTTCCCGCTGTCATCGGGGGTCACTTCGATCCGGGTTTGGGCATCGTCCGCGTCTTGTCCCACGGCCGGCGGGATGTCCAAGGGCGACGGAAGGTAATCGATCACCGCATCAACCAGCGGTTGGACGGCCTTCTTTTTGAACGCGGAGCCGCACATCACGGGCACGAGCTCAATCTTGCAGGTCAAACGCCGGATCGCTTGCTTCAAAACAAACGAATCGATCGGCTTGTCCTCAATGACCAATTCGGCGATTTCGTCATCTTTGTTCGCCACGCCGTCGATCAGTTCCGCCAGAGCAAATCGAGCCCGGTCTTTGTCTTCTTCGGGAATGTCCGTGACCTGGTACTTGAGGCCCATTTCGTCGGATGGATCATAAATGATCGCTTTCTGGCTCACGACGTCGATGATCCCCCGGAAGGATTCTTCTTTACCGATGGGGATGGCGATGGGGTAGGCGTAAGCTCCGAGTTTCTTGCGCATCTCGGACACGGCGTTTTCAAAGTTGGCGCCCGTCCGATCCATCTTGTTCACGAAGGCGATTCGAGGAACCCGGTATTTGGTGGCCTGCCGCCAGACGGTCTCCGACTGCGGCTGCACTCCGGCCACGCCGCAGAACACGGCCACGGCTCCGTCCAGCACGCGCATGGAGCGCTCGACTTCCGCGGTGAAATCAACGTGGCCCGGGGTATCGATGATGTTGATGCGATGGGGAATTCCCACGAAACTCTTGTGCAGCCCGTCCTCTTTCTGCGTCCAATAACATGTCGTGGCCGCCGAGGTAATGGTGATGCCGCGCTCGCGCTCCTGCTCCATCCAGTCTGTGACGGTGTTGCCGTCATCCACGTCACCCATCTTGTGGATGAGGCCGGTATAAAACAGAATTCTCTCCGTCGTCGTGGTTTTCCCAGCGTCGATGTGCGCCGCGATGCCAATGTTGCGCGTGCGCTCCATCGAATACTTTCGATTCGGCGAGTTCACCGATTTCGTTTTTTCCATTACAACTTCCATCTGTCAGAGAATAAAAATGCCCCGATTGATTCCAGCCGTCGGGGCAATTCCAGCAACTAAAGTGCTACCAGCGAAAATGGGCGAAGGCCTTGTTCGCCTGGGCCATCTTATGAACTTCATCGCGCTTGCGGATGGCGTTGCCTTGGCCTTGATAGGCGTCCATGATTTCCGCCGCCAGGGCGTCTTTCATCGGAACGCCCTTCCGCGCATCGGCCAGGTCCACCAGCCACCGAAACGCCAGGGCCAACTGCCGGTCCGGTGCGACTTCCACCGGAACCTGGTAAGTGGCGCCGCCGACGCGACGAGCCTTGACTTCCAGCCTGGGCTTTGCGTTGTCCACCGCTCGCTGCAAGATCTCCAAAGCGTTCGTGTTTGGGTTCTTTTCCACGATCCGATCGAACGTGCCGTAAACGATGCGCTGCGCCAGGCTCTTTTTGCCGCGTTGCATCACCACGTTCACCAAACGAGACACCAGCGTGCTGTGGTATTTGGGATCTTCCACCGCGGGTCTCTTGATTGCTCGACGCCTTCTGGACATATAAGAAAATTAACTCGCGGCTGCGGGTGCGGCGGCTGCCGCAGGCTTGCCCGCTTTGGGCCGTTTCACGCCGTACTTCGACCGGCTGACGCGCCGCTTTTCCACTCCGGCTGCGTCCAGCGTGCCGCGCACAATGTGGTAGCGCACGCCCGGCAGATCCTTTACGCGCCCGCCGCGCACGAGCACGATCGAGTGCTCCTGGAGATTGTGGCCTTCATCCGGAATGTAAGCGATCACTTCGTAGCCGTTGGTCAGGCGGACCTTGGCGACCTTGCGCATCGCTGAGTTGGGTTTCTTCGGCGTCCGAGTCATGACCTGAACACACACGCCGCGGCGGTAGGGCGCGCCTTCCAAGGCAGGTGACTTGGACTTATACTTCAACTTGTTTCGTCCTTTTCGGACGAGTTGATTGATCGTCGGCATCGAGATTTGCTAAATCGTTCCAGATTTGGCCGGTTTTTGGGCCATTTTTCCCAGACCCTTGGGAAAACGGAGCGCGAATATTAACAAAGGACTTCTTCGTTGCAACAAGTATTTGAGATTTTTTTGATCCCGTTGCCCGCGTCCGGTTTAGCTCGCAATGGCTTCGTCCGGCGCCGGAGCGGGTTCTTCCTCTACCGGCAACTCTTCGACCAACGGCTTGAGCTGGACCTTTCGGTGATAAGTGAAACCCGTTCCAGCCGGAATAATGTGCCCCATGATCACGTTTTCCTTGAAGCCGCGGAGGCGATCAACTTTACCCATGGTCGCGGCCTCGGTGAGCACGCGCGTTGTGTCCTGGAAGGAAGCCGCGCTCAGGAAACTGTCGGTCTCCAGCGAGGCTTTGGTGATACCGAGCAGGACCGGTTGGGCCTCGGCGGGCTTGCCACCCATTTTTTCCACGCGCGAGTTTTCGTTTTCAAAGTGGAGCTTGTCCACTTGCTCGCCCCACAAGAAGGTCGTGTCACCCGGCTCAGTAATTCGGACCTTGCGCAGCATTTGCCGCACGATGATCTCGATGTGCTTGTCGTTAATGGTCACGCCTTGCAACCGGTACACTTCCTGAACTTCGTTCACCAGATGCTCCTGCAATTCCTGCGGACCGCACACATCCAGAATCTCGTGCGGAACCACCGGGCCTTCGGTCAACTGCTGTCCTTTCTTCACGAAGTCGCCTTTGAACACGATGACATGTTTGCCGATGGGAATGAGATGCTCTTCTTCGAGGCCCGTCTGAGTGTCCTTGATCAGGATCGTGCGTTTGCCGCGCACGCTCGGACCGAAATCCACAATTCCGTCGATCTTGGAAATCTCAGCCGCATCTTTCGGACGCCGCGCTTCGAAGAGCTCGGCCACACGCGGCAAACCGCCTGTGATGTCTTTGGTTTTTGAAGTTTTGCGCGGCGTCTTGGCCATGAGCGTTCCGGCCACAATCTTGACGCCTTCGTTGACCACGATGTGAGCGCCCGAAGGAATCGGATAGTTTGCCACGCCTTCGCCCTTGTCGTCGCTGATGATGATTTGCGGATGCAAATCTTCCTTGTGTTCGATAATGACTTTGGCCTCCTGGCCGGTGGTTTCATCCACTTCCTGTTTCATCGTCACGCCCTCGATGATGTCGTGGAATTGCACGCGGCCCGCTCTCTCGGAAAGAATCGGCACGTTGTACGGATCCCACTGCACGAACGTTTCGCCGCGTTTGACGGGGCCGCCGTTCGGCACGGAGATCACGGCGCCAATGACAACGTTGTGTGTTTCGAGTTCGCGGCCGTCTTCCGCCAAAACGGAGATGGAACCGTTCTTGTTCAGAACGATGTTGCTGCCGTCATCCAGCTCGACGAGCCGCAGGTCGTTGTAGCGCACCAGACCGTCGTGCTTGGCTTTGATCTGAGGTTGCTTGAACACCTGGGACGCCGTGCCGCCGATGTGGAACGTCCGCATCGTGAGTTGCGTGCCCGGTTCACCGATCGATTGCGCGGCGATGATTCCCACGGCCTCGCCGAGCTTGACTAATCCGCCCGTGGCCAAGTTGCGCCCGTAGCACGCGACACAAAGGCCGTGCTTGCTCTCACAAGTCAGCACCGAACGGATGCGCACCTTTTCCACCCCCGACACTTCGGTCCGCTTGGCTTTAACTTCGTCGATCTCCTCATTGGCGCTGATCAGTTTCTTCTTCGAGTCCCGCAGATCGAAAATGTCATCGGCGCTGAACCGGCCCAAGATGCGTTCGCTGAGTTTGACGACTTCGTCCTCGCCCTCGTAGATCGCCTGCACCCAGATGCCATTGGTCGTGCCGCAGTCGTCTTCCCGAATGATCACATCCTGCGCGACGTCCACGAGCTTCCGGGTCATGTAACCTGAATCCGCGGTCTTCAGCGCGGTATCCGCCAAACCCTTTCGTGCGCCGTGCGTGGAAATGAAATACTCCAGCACCGTCAGGCCTTCGCGGAAGTTCGAAAGGATCGGTTTTTCGATGATGTCGCCGGAAGGCTTGGCCATCAGCCCGCGCACACCGGCAAGCTGGCGAACTTGCTGGCGGTTTCCGCGCGCGCCCGAATCCACCATCAGCCAGACGGGATTGTACTCGCGCTTGCCATGGTTGTGCTCCAAGGTCCGCAGCATCACGTTCGCGATCTGGTCCGTGCAATGCGTCCAGATGTCGATGACTTTGTTGTAGCGTTCGCCGGGAGTGATCAGGCCCTTGCGGTACTGTTTCTCGACGTCGCTGATTTGTTTCTGAGCGGACTCGATCTCCTGCGTTTTCTCCTTGGGAATGATCATATCGTCGATGCCGATGGAGACGCCGGCGCGCGTGGCCTCGTAGAAGCCCAACTCTTTCAGGCGATCGAGCGTGGCGACAGTTTTCTCGTGCCCGCAGTTCTTGTAGCAATTCCAGATCAACTCCCCGAGTTGGGACTTGCCGATGACTTTGTTCGGGAATCCGAGTTCAGGCGGCCAGATTTCGCTGAAAATGACGCGACCGACCGTC
This sequence comes from Verrucomicrobiota bacterium, assembly GCA_016871535.1. Taxonomy (NCBI): domain Bacteria; kingdom Pseudomonadati; phylum Verrucomicrobiota; species Verrucomicrobiota bacterium. The sequence goes on along the minus strand of VHCZ01000013.1, from coordinate 18,938 downwards.
GTTTCGACGACCTTCTTCTCGGCATCGCCGTAGATCGTCTTTCGTCCAAAATCGGGATTGGCCAACTGAATTTTCTCATGAGTGCGGACCGCTCCGTCCATGAGCGCGAAGACGACTTCGTCCTTCGATCCAAAAAGCTTCGGACGACTCGACGCACCGGACATACCCAGCGCGCGCGGATTGGCTGTCAAATAATAGCAACCAAGCGTGATGTCCTGCGTCGGTGTCATGATCGGTTTGCCGCTGGAGGGACTGAATATGTTATTCGGCGCCATCATCAGCAGCCGCGCTTCCATCTGCGCTTCGACCGAGAGCGGCACGTGGACGGCCATTTGATCGCCGTCGAAGTCAGCATTGTACGCGGTGCAAACCAGCGGATGGATGCGAATGGCTTCGCCTTCGATCAACGCCGGCTCGAACGCTTGAATCGACAAACGGTGCAGCGTCGGCGCGCGGTTCAACAGGACCGGGTGGCCCTTGGTGACTTCTTCCAAAATGTCCCAGACCTCCGGGGATTGGCGTTCGATCATCTTCTTGGCGGAACGGACCGTGTGCACGTAATTGAGCTCCTTGAGGCGCCGGATAATGAACGGTTCGAACAACACCAACGCCATCTTCTTGGGCAGGCCGCACTGGTTGAGGCGCAACTCCGGCCCGATGACAATGACTGATCGGCCCGAGTAATCGACGCGCTTCCCAAGCAGGTTTTGGCGAAAACGCCCGCTCTTGCCCTTGAGCATGTCGCTGAGCGATTTGAGCGGACGGTTGCCCGCGCCGGTGACGGCGCGTCCGTGCCGACCGTTGTCAAACAGCGCATCCACGGCTTCTTGGAGCATGCGCTTTTCGTTGCGAATGATGACTTCCGGCGTCTTGAGTTGGAGGAGGTTCTTCAGCCGGTTATTCCGGTTGATGACGCGGCGGTACAAATCGTTGAGATCCGACGTCGCGAAACGCCCGCCTTCCAGCGGCACGAGCGGACGCAGGTCGGGCGGAATCACCGGGAGCACGGTCAGGATCATCCATTCCGGGCGGCTCCTGGAATTGAGGAAGCCTTGAAAGAGTTTGATCCGTTTGGCGAGCTTCTTCCGAATCTGCTTGCTCTTGGTCTCGGTCATTGCGATCTGCAACTGGTCGATCTGCTTCGCCAGATCGACCTTCGTGAGTGCCTCGCGCACGGCCTCGGCGCCCATCTTCGCGACGAACGCGTCAGCCCCGTAGGTCTCTTTGGCTTCGCGAAACTCCAACTCGCTCAGCAACTGGTGTTGTTTCAGCGGAGTCGAACCGGGGTCGATGACCAGGTAATCCTCGTAGTAAATGACCCGCTCCAGATTTCGGGCCGTCATGTCGAGCATCAACCCGATCCGCGACGGCATGCACTTGAAGAACCAGATGTGCGAGACAGGAACAGCCAGTTCAATATGGCCCATGCGTTCGCGGCGCACTCGCGAAAGGGTGACTTCGACACCGCAACGGTCGCAGACGACGCCGCGATGTTTGATGCGTTTATACTTGCCGCAGGAACATTCCCAATCCTTCACCGGCCCGAAGATGCGCTCGCAAAACAAACCGCCTTTCTCCGGTTTGAAGGTGCGGTAGTTGATCGTCTCCGGGTTCTTCACTTCTCCCTTCGACCAGGATCGAATCGCCTCCGGCGAGGCCACCGAGATCGCGACGTAATCAACCAAATTGACCTTATCCAGGCCGAGCAATTCACGGGCTGTTTCTTTCGTGTTCATGGTTGTTAAAAAGCGGTTGAATCGATGTTATTCGGCCGAACTTAGCCGAGCGCGGTCAGTGTTGCGGGCTGCGCCGGCTGATCGAGCGGATTGGAGTAACCCACTTTGACATCCAGCCCCAGAGATTGCATTTCTTTGACCAACACGTTGAACGACTCCGGCACCCCGGCTTCGAGCGCATTGTCGCCTTTCACAATGCTTTCATAGATGCGGGTTCGGCCTTGCACGTCGTCCGATTTCACCGTCAGCAACTCCTGCAAGGTGTACGCGGCGCCGTAGGCTTCCATGGCCCAGACTTCCATTTCGCCAAATCGCTGCCCGCCGTACTGAGCTTTGCCGCCAAGCGGTTGCTGCGTGACCAGCGAATAGGGGCCGACAGCGCGGGCATGAATCTTGTCCGCCACCAGGTGCCCCAACTTCATCATGTAGATGTAGCCCACCACGATTTCCTGATCGAACGGTTCGCCCGTGCGGCCGTCGTAGAGCAAAGTCTTGCCGTGGTCCGGCAGGCTCGCTTGCTTGAGATAGCCGCGAATTTCCTTTTCCTTGATCCCATCGAAAACAGGCGTGGCGAATTTCAAGCCGAGCAGTCGGGCCGCCCAGCCCAGGTGTGTTTCGAGCACCTGTCCGACATTCATGCGCGAAGGAACGCCGAGCGGATTCAAAACGATATCGACCGGCGTGCCGTCCGCGAGGAACGGCATGTCTTCCTCCGGAACGATCTTGGCTACGACGCCTTTGTTGCCGTGGCGTCCGGCCATCTTGTCCCCCACCGAAAGCTTGCGCTTGGAGGCGATATAGACCTTGACCGATTTGATGATGCCGGGATCGACACCGTCACCCGCTTCGACGCGCTCCATCTCTTCGTCGTGCTGCATCTGCAAATCGTCGAATCGCTTTTTGAAGCTGCCGATGATCTCGTTGATCTTGTTGCGAATCGGCGACGGGTCGATCTCGATGCGATCATACACGCTGGCCAGCTTGCGCAAGAGCGTCTTGGTTATCTTGCGGTTGGCCGGAATGATAATCTCGCCGGTCTCCGAATTGACGACATCCAGCGGAATCTTTTCCCCCAGGAGGATATTGCTGAGCGCTTCCGTCAGTTGCTCGCGCAATTCATCCATCTTGGCCTTGAACTCTTCGTCAACCTGTTTCGCGTGTTTCTTGGCCTCCGTGGGAGTCACCCGGTTGCTTCGGTCCACGTCTTTTTTGGAGGAAACCTTGACATCCATCACGATGCCGTAAGTCCCAGAAGGAACTTTCAGAGACGTGTCCTTCACGTCTGCGGCCTTCTCACCGAAAATAGCCCGCAGTAATCGCTCTTCCGGCGCCAGTTCGGTCTCGCTCTTCGGCGTGATCTTTCCGACCAGGATGTCTCCGGGTTTCACTTCCGCGCCAATCCGAATCACGCCGTCCGGGCCGAGATTCTTCAGGGCTTCTTCTCCGAGATTCGGGATGTCTCGTGTGATTTCTTCCGGACCCAGTTTGGTATCCCGAGCGCCGACTTCAAACTCATCGATGTGTATGGAAGTGAAAACATCGTCCTTGACGATCCGTTCGCTGATCAGGATCGCGTCCTCGAAATTGTAGCCATTCCATGGCATGAACGCGCAAAGCACGTTGCGTCCGAGCGCGAGATCTCCGCCGAACGTGCAGGGCCCGTCGGCGATCACCTGGGTTTTCTTGACCGCATCGCCTTTCGTCACGAGCACCTTCTGGTTAATGCAGGTCGCCGCGTTTGAGCGCATGAACTTGCGCACGCTGTAAACGTAGATGCCTTCGGCCGGGTCGTGCTTAATCCGCTTCTTGCCTTCAGGCAGTTTCCCATCCGCGGTGATGATAATCTGGTTTGCGGTCACGGAGGCGACCTTGCCCGCCTCGTCAGAAACGATGACCGCCCGAGAATCGCGAGCGACGCGCTCTTCCAGGCCCGTGGCCACCAGCGGCGCTTCGGTAACCAACAGCGGCACCGCCTGGCGTTGCATGTTGGAACCCATCAACGCGCGGTTCGCGTCGTCGTGCTCAAGGAACGGAATCAGGCCCGCGGCGACGGACACCAATTGTTTGGGAGAAACGTCCATGTAATCGACGCGATTGGGATCGACGTCGATGAAATCGCCTTTGCACCGGCACATGACCTTGTCGGTCTGGAAGCGGCCTTTATCGTCGATGACGGCGTTGGCTTGAGCGACGATGAATTGCTCTTCGCGATCTGCCGTGAGGTAATCGACATGGTTGGTGACCCGGCCCTTCTCGACCTTGCGGTAAGGTGTCTCGATGAAACCAAACTCGTTGACGCGGGCAAATGTTGCCAGCGACGCGATCAGACCGATGTTCGGGCCTTCCGGCGTCTCAATCGGGCAAATCCGTCCGTAATGCGAGGGATGCACGTCACGGACTTCGAATCCCGCACGGTCCCGGGAAAGTCCGCCAGGCCCCAACGCTGAGAGCCGCCGTTTATGCGTCAACTCCGCCAGCGGATTGATCTGATCCATGAACTGGGAAAGCTGGCTGCGGCCAAAGAAATCGCGGACCACGGCAGAAAGCGCCTTGGGATTGATCAGCTTCTGCGGCGTCATGGTGTCCATGCCCTGGTCAAACAACGTCATTCGCTCCTTGACCAGCCGTTCTGTCCGGGCGAGACCCACGCGGCACTGGTTGGCGAGCAATTCGCCGACCGTCCGGATTCGGCGGCTGCCGAGGTGATCGATATCATCCAGCGTGCCCTCCCCCTTCTTCAGGCGAAGCAAATACTTGGTGGCAGCGACCAAATCCTCTTTGGTGAGGATGCGCGTGTCTTCCGGGGCCTTCAAGCCCAGCTTCTGCATGATCTTGTACCGCCCGACTCGGCCGAGATCGTAGCGCTTGGGATCAAAGAAGAGCCGCTTGATCAAAGCCCGCGCGTTCGCTGCCGTCGGCGGATCGCCCGGGCGCAGTCTCCGATAAATATCCTTGAGAGCTTCCTCTTCATTCTTGGTGGGATCTTTCTTGAGACATTTGATGATGATGCCGTCATCCACTGAGGTATCGACTACCTTGATTTTCGAGATCCCCAACTCCGCGATCTGCTTGAGCACCGCTTTGGAAATGGGTTCGAAGGCTCGAGCGACAACGATATTCTTTTCCGCGTCAACCGCGTCCTCAATGAGAACCTTGTTCTGGATGTCATCCAGGCCTTCGGCTTCTTTCAGGCTCAGATCTTCGATGTCGTAAAAGAGCTTCAGGATGTCCGCGTTCGAGCTGTAACCCAACGCTCGGAAGAAAGTTGTCGTGAGGAATTTTCGCCGACGCTTCTTTCGATCCAGATAGACGTAGAGCAAATCGCTCGTGTCAAACTGCGCTTCGTACCAGGAGCCGCGGTCGGGAATGATCCGGAACGAATGCAAAGTCTTGCCGTTTGGATGCTGCGTGGCCTCAAACGCCAGGCCCGGCGACCGGTGCAGTTGGCTGACAATGACACGCTCGGCGCCGTTGATCACGAACGTTCCTTGCGGGGTCATGAGCGGGAGTTCGCCCATGAACACCTTTTCCTCTTTGGTGCCCTTTTCCTCTTTCAACAAGAAAGTGACGTGAAGAGGCGCTCCGTACGTAATTCCTTCGCGCAGGCACTCCAGCCAGTCCAGTTTCGGATCGCCGATTTCGTAGCTGTGATAATCCAGCACGCACTTGCCGTCGTAGCTTTCAATCGGGAAGACCTCGGTGAACACGGCCTGCAACCCGACGTTCTTCCTTTTGGATGGAGCAACTTCGGCCTGGAGGAATTCGTTGTAGGAGTTGATCTGGATTTCGATCAGATTGGGAGGAGCGATAATCTCCTTAATCTTACCGAAATTGATTCGCTCAGACGCTCTGGATGGCATGGTGACCTCTAATGCTTTCTTCTGGTCTGGACCAGACAGTTGTTACCGACGACAACACAATACCGGCGCCTGCCGCCGCCAGGCGAAAGGTTGGCCGGCAAATCCCTTTTCATGGCCCAAAGATGAGCCGTTTCTTTCGAAGAATCAGTTTGGCTCGTTCGCACCAATCAGGAGTGGGCGGTGGCACAAGGCCACCGCCCACAATAAGCTATTTCTACTTGAGTTCAACTTTCGCGCCTGCGTCCTCAAGCTTCTTCTTGGCGGCCTCGGCATCGGCCTTGTTGGCCCCCTCCAGGACAGGTTTCGGCGCTTCTTCCACCAGTTTCTTCGCTTCCGCCAGCCCCAGTCCGGCTTTGACCTCCCGAACGGCTTTGATGACCGCGATCTTCTTGTCGCCCGGCACGCTGGCCAGGATGACATCGAAAGCGGTTTTGGCTTCCGCAGCAGGCGCGGCAGCCGCTCCACCTGCAGCGGCTCCAGCCGCTGCGACCGCTACCGGCGCGGCGGCGCTGACACCCCAGGTGGTTTCGAGCTGTTTCACTAACTCAGCGGTCTCAATGACCGTCAACTTGCTTAACTGTTCAATTATTCCGGCTATGTCTGCCATATGTGACCTTTCAGTTTCGTCGTCATCCGAGGCTACGGATGGTTTGAGCCCACAGCCCGTGGGCCGACGATTTACTTTGTTCGTGTTGTTTGTTCCGTCGCCTTGACATTTGTGGCGACGAAATTCACCAAATCCGTTGCGAGAAGTGGGAGGATGTCCGGCACCAAAGTGGTTCGGGTTCAGGATTGAAAATACTTCAGCCCTTCTCGGCTTTCGCTTGCAGCACCCGCGTCAACTGAGTCGCAGGAGTATTCAGCAATCGAACGAGCTTCGCCGCAGGCGCCTGGAGCACTCCCAGAAGCTGGCTGCGGAGCACTTCGATGGAGGGAAGGTCCGCCAGGGACACCAGATCCGCCGCCTCCAGACGCTGGCTGTTGAGATATCCGAACTTTAGTTTGGGCCTATCGAACTCCGAACGAAATGTTTTGACGGTCTTGGCCGTGGATGAAATGTCGCGCTGGCCTGTGATGACCGCGAGCTGGCCGGTCAACACTCCTCCCAAATCGACCAAGCCCGCTTCTTTGGCCGCGACTCGGAAAAGTGAATTCTTGACCACGTGGACCTCCGCTCCCACCTTGGCCAGCCGCTTACGGAGCTCGGTGAAGTGAGCAACCCGGAGCCCCTGATAATCCACCACAATGAAGAAGGGCGACCCATTCAGACGTCCCAGATACTCTTTGCTGATAAAGTGTTTTTCTTGGCGCATTGTTTTTTGAGGGAAAAGAGTTTTAGTTCAAGCAGCAGCTTGCAGTTCCCGCAAATCTAGACGCACCGGCGGACTCATGGTCGCCGTCAACGTGCAACTTGCGATGAACTGCCCTTTGACGCTGGCAGGCCGCGCTTTTTGAACCGCTTCGATGACCGACCTTGCGTTTTCCAGAATCTGATCCGCCTTGAAAGAAAGTTTACCGATGGGGACATGGACGTTGCCCGCTTTGTCGATTTTGAACTCCACCCGCCCCGCCTTCACTTCCTTGACGGCCTTGGCTGTATCCTCAGTCACGGTGCCGGTCTTGGGGTTCGGCATCAATCCTCGTGGTCCAAGCACCTTGCCTAACTTGCGGACTTCGACCATCGCGTCCGGTGTGGCGACAGCCACGTCGAAATCCGCCCAGCCTTCCTGGCACTTCTTCACGAGATCTTCAAAGCCCACAAAATCAGCGCCGGCTGCCCTTGCGGCGTCCGCGGCGGCCCCGGCCTTGGCAAACACCAAGACTCTGACTTTCTTTCCGGTCCCGTGGGGCAACGGCACTGTGCCTCGGACCATCTGGTCTGATTGCTTGGGATCAACCCCGAGCCGGAAAGCGAGTTCGACTGTCTCGTCGAACTTGGCTTTGGGGAATTTGGCCAAAACTTCCACGGCCGACTTGAGTGGATAGGTCTTGTTTGAGTCCACTAATTCCAGTGCTTTTTTGAAACGTTTGCTTGGCATTTTGAGATTGCGGTGCAAGCGAGCGGCAAGCTCTCCCGCGTTTGGGTTATCCTTGAACCTCAATTCCCATACTCCGTGCTGTTCCAGCGATGATCCGGAAAGCGGCTTCTTCGTTTGAAGCATTGAGGTCCTTCAACTTGAGTTTCACGATTTCCATCACTTGTTGCCTCGTGACTTTGCCCACTTTTTCCTTGTTGGGCTCCTTTGAGCCTGAAGCGATGCCGGCTGCTTTCTTCAAAAGGATCGAAGCCGGCGGCGACTTGGTGATAAAGGTGAAAGACTTGTCCTGATAGACCGTGATCACAACCGGAATAACCAGGCCGGCTTGTTCTTTGGTCGCAGCGTTGAATTCCTTGCAGAAGGCCATAATGTTCACGCCTTGCTGGCCAAGCGCCGGCCCCACAGGCGGCGCCGGATTGGCCTGGCCGGCAGGAATCTGCAACTTGATTTGTCCAACGATCTTCTTTGCCATAAATTACGCCTTCTCCACTTGCCAGTATTCCAACTCGACCGGGGTATTCCGGCCGAAGATATTCACGGTCACTTTCAGTTTGCCACGATCCGGTTCAATTTCCTCTATAACTCCGCTGAAGTTCAAAAACGGACCGTCATTAATCTTCACCGTCTCGCCCACTTCAAAGGTGACTTTCGGGCGTTCCCGATCCTCCGAGTCAGAGATTTGGGCTTTTATCGACTCGATCTCTTCTCGAGACGTGGGGGTCGGGCGATCTCCGCCGACGAAACCGATGATCCCTTGAGTTTCTCGAATGAAATACCAGGGTTTCTCGATTACGCGCTTGTTGTCATCCAGCAAGACCATTTCAACGAAAACGTAGCCTGGATAAAGCTTGCGCGTCGTAACGGTTTTGCGTCCACTCCGAACTTCGGCAACCTTTTCCATGGGCACCAGGACTTCTTTGATGTAGTCACCCATTTCCTCGGTCTTGACGCGCTTTTCGATGCTCTCTTTGACCTTGTGCTCCTGTCCCGACAAGGTATGGATGACGAACCACTGAGTTTGCATAGGCTTGCGGCAGAAGCGACTACCTCATGACCAGGCCGATCACCTGAGAAATGACCGCATCAGCTCCGATAGTGAAGGCGCCAAGGATGGCGGTCGCAACAAGGACAACGATGGTTGACCCTTTGAGTTCGTCATATGTTGGCCAAGTGCATTTTCTCAATTCTTCTCGCGTCTCCATGACGTAATTCGCCATCCGAAGCAAAAGCCCTTTGCGCCACGCGAAGGCAAAAACGCCTCCGATGATGACCGCCCAAATCAGTAATCCGATATAATCTTTCACAGGTTTTTCTTGGCGGAGGGGGAGGGATTCGAACCCCCGAAGGCTGTTACACCTTAACGGTTTTCAAGACCGTCGCGATAGACCACTCTGCCACCCCTCCGGCTTTTTCATTGGCAGGGCGGGAGGGACTCGAACCCCCAACCAACGGTTTTGGAGACCGCTACTCTACCAATTGAGCTACCGCCCTAAAATACATACGGTTTTCGGGAGAATGATCTTACCCTGATTGTTTTTCTGCTTGGGTTAAGTTTGTTACTCGATGACCTCGGTAATTCTTCCCGCGCCAATGGTCCGCCCACCCTCGCGGATAGCAAAGCGCTGGCCCTTTTCCATCGCCACCGGTGCAATCACCTTCACGACCACCGAGACGTTATCCCCGGGCATCACCATCTCAACACCTTGAGGGAGCGCAACCGTCCCGGTTACGTCAGTGGTTCGGAAGTAGAATTGGGGCCGGTAGTTTGAGAAGAATGGCGTGTGGCGACCACCTTCATCCTTCGACAACACATATACCTCGGCCTTAAAGTGCGTATGAGGCGTGATGCTCGCCGGTTTCGCCAGGACCATGCCGCGTTCGACTTCCTCCTTCTTGACACCGCGAAGTAAGACACCCACGTTGTCGCCCGCCGTGGCCGAGTCCAGTAACTTGCGGAACATTTCAATGTCGGTCGCGACGGTTTTGCGCGTTTCTCGAAGCCCGACGATTTCCACTTCTTCCATCCGTTTGAGTGTGCCGCGTTCGACTCTCCCGGTGACTACGGTTCCTCGACCTTCAATATTGAAGACGTCTTCCACGCACATCAGGAATGGCTTGTCCACTTCACGAACAGGAAGCGGAATGAAAGAATCAACTGCGTCCAGCAACTCCTGAATGGCTTTGTTGCCTTCCGGCGTTCCTGCCAAAGCCGCTTTTGAACTCCCTCGAATCACGGGCGTCTTGTCCCCAGGGAAACCATATTTCGTCAACAAATCGCGAACTTCCATATCCACCAGATCGAGAAGTTCCGGATCATCGACCAAATCCACCTTGTTTAGGAATACGACGATAGCCGGCACGCCCACTTGACGAGCCAGGAGGATGTGCTCCCGGGTTTGTGGCATCGGTCCCTCCGATGCGTCCACGACCAGAATGGCTCCGTCCATCTGCGCCGCGCCTGTGATCATGTTTTTGATGTAGTCGGCGTGGCCGGGGCAATCGACGTGCGCATAATGCCGCTTGTCGCTTTCATACTCCGTGTGGGAGACCGCGATTGTGACAGTTTTTGTTTCGTCGCGCACGGTGCCGCCCTTGGTAATTTCTGCGTAGGAGATGAGTTTGGCCATGTTTTTGCGGGCCTGCACTTGAACGATAGCGGCCGTCAAAGTGGATTTCCCGTGGTCAATGTGCCCGATGGTCCCAACGTTTACGTGGGGTTTGTTTCTCTGAAATGCTTCTTTTGCCATTGCGAGTTCCTGGTATTGTTTATCGTTCTTTTTGCTCTCGAGTCAGAGACTGGAGCCCATGATCAGGATTGAACTGATGACCTCGTCCTTACCAAGGACGCGCTCTGCCGGCTGAGCTACATGGGCAACGTCAACTTTTCCATCCTGACCCCCGAAAAAGGACAAAAAGCCTATCTTAACCCCGACTTCTCTTCAGGAAAAGCATCCGGGATTAATGGCTTTCTAACTGTCTGACGGCGTTTTTAATTTTCGACGGAATATAGAAGCGCCCGTTCGAGTGTCAATGGTTTTTTAGATAATTTTCACACGAAACTACTCTGTTTCTCCATCCTCCGCAATTGTCGGAGCTTAGCCCTAGTTTCGGCGGACGCATTAGCCAAGTCGATTATAGCCCCAGATTAACCACTCTACGCTACCCAGACTTCTCTGAATTCGAGTTCGCAACTCCCAACACGCGAGCCGAGGTCCGAAAGTGCATCTTTGCCACGTCTGAAAGCCTTTCTGGCCCATGTTTCGCAACGAACTCCTTTCCGGCCGACTCCACGAGTTGAGAGGCTCCCTTCGGAAAATGCATGCCCCATTTCTTGCCCATGGCGGCCAGGCGAGTCAAAAACTCGTGCCTGGCCAGTATTGAGGCGGCGGCGACCGCAACGTCGGCCTCCGCTTTATGGCGTTGGATCAACTCAATCTCGCGCCCCAAGCTCATCAGGGCCCCAGCCACGACCTCCTTCTTCGCCGCAAACTGATCGCTAATCGCACGAACGGGCGGGGGATTCATCCGATGCTTCTGAAGCATCAGGTTCTCGATCGCTCGCGCGTGGCCCCAGGCCAGCATGGTGTTGACGCTGTGCAATCTTCTGAAGAGCCGATTGTACGCCTCGTTTCCGATCGGAACGACTCGCGTAATGCACCCTGGCGTCCGGTTTATTAGATCCGCAAAGTCCGCGATAGCTTTGTCGCTGGAGATCTTTTTCGAGTCCCTGATGCCCGATCCTTCCCAGGATTTGATGGCTTGCGCATTGACGTAAACTCCCGCGACACACAGCGGCCCGAAGAAATCGCCTTTCCCGCTTTCGTCCACGCCTATGCGCGGGAGCAGCAGATCGGGATTCAAAATCGCTTCGTAACCCAGCCGTGCCTCGCGCAGGATCTGGGGTTCAAGAACGAACTCGACGAAGTCCTGTGTTCCCTTTCCCTGGACCACGAGTTTCCGACTCTCGTAGGCCACGATGTTCACGTCTTCTTTCGCGGCCGCGAATACAGCATACGGAACGTCCCGAAACTCGTAATCCTGTGCGCGCAGCCAGGCCAGCAGAGCCTTCGATTGCGCGTCGGTCAGTTTGCAGGTGTAAGTCGTGAGCGGTTTCACAACGCGATCTTAAGAGGCGCAGAAGCATCCGCCAATTCTCTTTCGGATTGTTAAGACGCCTTCGTGCTTACTGATCAGACCGTGGGATAGAATACACTTTGTTGCGTCGCATTTGGGCTCAGGCGCGACGAAGGAGAATATCCCTGGTGGATCTTCGACTGAGGCGCAACAAAGCCAGATCCCAAATGCGGCGCAACCCGCAGGGCCGGGGGTCTTTTGGCCCGCCGCTTCGTCGCTCGCTCGTTGTGGATCGCAAGGATCCACCGCCTCGCGCGCTCCTCGCGGCTGGCCAAAATCCCTCCTGGCAAAGTGTATCCTATCCCACGGTCTGATCAGTAAATGCGGTTGACAGGTATGGGCGGCGCAACCTTCCATTCGCCAGCCCGAAACTGAAAGCCGTATGTCCGCGCCCCAATGCCTTGTCCGTCCTTTGCTTGGTTGGTACCGGCAAAATGCTCGCGACCTCCCATGGCGTCGGACCTCTGATCCTTACGGTATTTGGATCTCGGAAATCATGCTCCAACAAACTCAGGTTAAAACAGTCATTCCGTACTGGGAATGGTGGATGCGGCGATTCCCTACCGTCCGCGCGCTCGCCCGCGCCAAGGTCTCCGACGTCCTGCGATGTTGGGCGGGCCTCGGTTACTACACTCGAGCGCGGAATCTCCAGCGAGCCGCTTGCCTGATCGTTTCAAACCACGCCGGAAACTTTCCGAGAACTTTCGGCGAGATCATCACGCTCCCCGGCATCGGACGTTACACGGCGGGCGCAATTTGCAGCATTGCATTCAACCAACCAGCCCCCATCCTCGACGGCAACGTCACTCGCGTCCTGACACGCATTTTCGGCATCGCAACCCATCCCGCGAAATCCCGGACCCAACGCCGGCTCTGGTCTCTGGCTCAGGCCCTGGTGAGTTTCGCCGCTGAGAACCCGAAACCCCAGCAACGAAGCTGCGCCGATCTGAATCAAGCGCTCATGGAGCTTGGCGCTACGGTCTGCGCTCCGCGTCAGCCGAAATGCGAGCGATGTCCTTGCCGACAATTCTGCCGCGCTTTTAGGGAAGGTCGAGTTGAGCAATACCCCGTCAAGTTGTCCCGGCCCAAAACTGCACTGCGCCGGCTCGTGGCTTTCGCAGTTCGTCATCGCGGGCGTTTCCTGGTCCGGCAGCGGCCGCCAGACGGCGTCAACGCCGATCTTTGGGAATTTCCCAACCTGGAAACAAACGGTCGTGCTGAGAGCGTTCAAAGCCAAGCTCGCCGATGTCTCGGCTTCCGCGCCCGCGACGTTCAAGCGCTCTGCGTCGTCAATCACACGATCACTCGTTACCGCATTCAGTTGGAAGTATTCACCGCGACCACAGATGTCCGGCTTCAGGAGAGGGTCCCAAGAACACGCTGGTGCACCGCGCGTCAATTGCGTGACCTCGCATTTCCCGGCGCCCATCAACGAATCGTCGTGGCTCTGCGCGAAAAGGCCGGGCCTCGGAAACCACACTGAACGCCGATCCATCAGATCAACCTCCATTCCTGGAAAAGTTGCCGCACCTCGCTTTTCAGTTTTTGGTACCGCTGCTCAGTTTCTGTTGAAACCACGGACTTCGGATGGCCCGGAGAAAGATTTCGCGCCTCGATGACGGCCGCGACGTTCAGTGGAAATTCCAGCCGATCGACCAGCTCGCCAAGCTGACGCATTCGCTCGGCTGCTCGGCTTTGCGTCGAACCAGGTCCGCGCCGGGCGCCCGCGAAAACCTCCAACATCACTTCCGGGACAGCGTTGGCAAGCCCGCTGACGCATCCGTTCACGCCCATCGCCATGGCCTCCGGAAGACGAGTATCAGAGCCTGTGAACACGACGAAACTCCTGCGGCGCCCCAATTCAACCAGCGGTTGATGATACGCGAATTCAGCGCCGCTTTGCTTCACTCCCGCAAGTTGGATTCGATCCGCAACTGCCGCGACCGTCTCCAGCGCAATCCGATTCCCAGTGCGTTCGGGAAAATTATAGAGAAACAGCGGAAGCTTCGCCGCTTCTCCGGCGCGGACGAAAAACTCTGCCAGATCAGCCTGGGCGAGCGGGAAGAAATATGGCGGCAACACCGCGACCGCGGCCGCGCCGTGCTCGCGGGCGACTCGGCCCAACTCGGCCACCACACTGGGCCGGATGTCGCTGATGTTCGCGATGACCGGCAAGCCGCCCGACCAGGCCAGCACTTTCTTCAGAAAATCTTTCCGAGCGGACACCTCCAGTTGGAGAAACTCGCCCGTGCTTCCCAGCGCAAGCAAGCCCTGGACGGCTTTGCTCGTCACGAACTCAAGGTTCGTTTTCAGCGTCTTTTCGAGGATCGCGCCGTTTTCATCGGTCGGGGTCCACAACGCGCAAAAAATCCCTTCCCAGTGTGTCGGCATAAATTACAGGCATTACGATTGAACTTTTAGCGGTTTCGTTTCTACAGGAAAGAAATCCTCAGAGCAAACACTCGGAGCGCGGCGCGCTTCCGCGCTTCTTCACCATCGTTCATTGGGCGTGCATATCCACGCAGATATGTTTTATGCTGGCCCGGTGCAGCGCCGCTCCGAAACTTCCGATGTTCACCTCCGCGACGCCGTTTTCGGGACGACTCATTGGAGTGTGGTGTTAGCCGCCGGGCGCAAGATCTCGCCGCAATCTCGCGGAGCGCTCGAAGCACTTTGCCGCGCTTATTGGTATTCGCTTTATGCCTTTGTGCGCCGGCGAGGTTTCGCTCCAGAGGATGCGCGGGATCTCACGCAAGAATTCTTTTATCGCCTGCTCGCGAGCGACTGGATCACCCGGGCGGACCAGGCCAAAGGCCGCTTCCGCACATTTCTGCTTTGCGGAATGCAAAACTTCCTGGCCAACGAATGGCAAAAGTCCAACCGGATCAAGCGAGGGGCGGGCCTCGAACTCGTTCCCCTCGACGCGCTCGAGGCAGAAGGGCGCTACAAAGTGGAACCGGCGGATCTCGCCCGCGCAGACAAACTCTTTGAGCGGCGCTGGGCGCTGACGCTGCTGGATCGCGTGCTTGCGCGGCTCCAGGCAGAGCAAGAGGAACTCGGGACGATCGAACGCTTCGAGGCGCTCCAAGGCGCGTTACTGGGCGAACCGAGCGGTGAAGGCTACGCCGCGCTTGCTCCTCGATTCGGCGTGACGGAATCAACCGTGAAATCGTGGGTCCACCGACTCCGCCAACGCTATCGGGAACTTTTGCGCGAGGAAGTGGCGCAGACGGTTTCCGGTCCCGATGAAGTTCAGGACGAATTGCGGCATCTGTTCCGCGTGCTCGCATCGTAACTGCCGCTTCACCGCGATTGCTCCTGGGCTGCTCGACACGGCAAAAACTTTGCAACCTTTCGACCTGAACACAATAGAACCGGTGTGAAAGGTCCGAATGTCATGAGCGATTTCAAGTTCGCCTGTCCGCATTGCGCGCAGCGGTTGCGGGTCGATGAACGCCACGCCGGCCGACAGATTCTCTGCCCCAAGTGCCAGCACCTGATCGTCATCCCAGCGCCACCCACGCAGTCGATGGCAGCACGCTCTCAGGCGCCGGAGGAGGAGCACACAGGCGTCACCCTCTCGCCGCTGAACACCTTGCCTCCGGCATCCCCTTCAGCCCCCACTTCAAGCAAATCATGACCAAGAGTATCGCTTCCTGCCCCCAATGCGGCCAACCCGTGCCCGCGGACGCCCCTGCCGGCCTTTGCCCAAGCTGTCTGGTGGCCGGCGGTCTCTCCGCCGCTGAGATTCCGTTAGTCACTCCGACCGAATCCGACTCTAAAGCTACGCTTCACATCGTTATCCCGGAAGATTCCGCCCTGCCGCCCAGCGCGCCGAGACGACTCGGCAAATACGAACTGCTGGAAGAGATCGCCCGCGGCGGCATGGGCATCGTTTATAAAGCCCGCCACACGAGCCTTGATGCCATCGTCGCGGTGAAATTGATCCGCGCCGGCGTGTTGGCCACGCCGACGGATGTGGAGCGCTTCCAACGCGAAGCCCGCGCGGCGGCGAAGCTCCAACATCCGAACATCGTCAGCGTGCACGACATCGGCGAACAGGATGGGCAGCATTACTTCTCGATGGACTATGTGCCGGGGGCGAACCTGGCCGAGTTGGCGCGCACGCGGCCCTTCTCGCCCAAGCAAGCGGCGGAGATCACCGCGGCTGTGGCGTCGGCGATTCATTATGCGCATCAGCAAGGGGTGCTGCACCGGGATGTCAAGCCCGCCAACGTGATCCTGACGCCGGAACAACAACCGCGCGTGCTGGATTTCGGCCTGGCGCGGCTGGTGCATGACGACTCTCAGCTTACGCAATCAGGCGCGCCGATGGGTTCACCGTGCTATATGCCGCCGGAGCAATGCGGAGTGTGGCACGCGGAGCGCGGAGTCCAGACTGAAAGCCACCGTTCAGTCAACGTGCCGACGTCGAGCGAAAATCAGAAATCAGAAATCAGAAATCACAAATCCCAGATCGGTCCCTGGAGCGACGTTTATGGGTTGGGCGCGCTGCTCTATGAGTTGCTCACGGGCCGCCCACCTTTCCAAGCTCCGACTGCAGTAGAAACGTTGCGGCTGATGCTGGAGAGCGATCCGGTCTTGCCTCATTTGTTCAATCGCACCTTGCCCATCGACCTCGAAATGATCTGCCTCAAATGCCTGGAGAAGGAGCCGGCCAAACGCTACGCCACCGCGCAAGAACTGGCCGAGGAATTAGGCCGTTTCCTCGCCGACAAACCAATTCTTGCGCGTCGCGTGACCCAGACTGAACGCGCCTGGCGCTGGTGCCGACGCAATCCGCGTGTTGCAAGCCTCAGTGCAGCCATGGCGCTCCTCCTCCTCGCCGTCGCTATTGGCTCGCCCATCGCGGCGTTTCAAATCGACCAGGCCCGGAAAGCCGAATATGACGAAAGGTTGCGGGCCGATCAAAACCTCCAGCGCGCTGAACAGAACGCGCGGGAGCTACGCCTCAGCTTGTATGTCGCCGACATGAAACTGGCCAGTGTCGCCCTGGACGAGTCTCACCTTGGCCGCGCGGTGAGCTTGCTGAAAAAATACCATTCCCCCAAGCCCGGCGAGGACGACCTGCGCGGGTTTGAGTGGCGCTACCTGTGGCAGCGTTGCCAGGGCGACGAAATCTTCACCTGGCGCGGTCACACGCACCGTGTGGGCGATTCTCGGCGGATGGAAAAATCCTGGCCACGGCCGGCCACGATCTGACCGTCAAAATCTGGGATGTGGCCTCGAAGGAACTCCTCACGACACTTTCCGGGTCCACCGAGCGGTTCATGGGTTCGCTGTCCTTTTCGCCAGATGGTCGCTTCCTGGCGGCCAACGCCATCACTGAGATCATCGTTTGGGAAACCGCCTCATGGCGGGAAGTGAAAAAAATCCAGCTTGGCACTCAATGGCAGAGCGGCGCTTTTTCTCCGGATGGACAAACCTACGCCAACTGCGTCAAAGGGGGAGTGGGTTTTTGGGACACGGAGCAATCGTTTCGAGGATCGATACTTCATAGCGAACAGTCCGGATGTGAAATGGCTTCGGGAACGAGCGAGCAGAAGAAAGTGAGCTGCCAAGGAGCATGACTGAGCAAATCATGCTGTGAACGGGTCGATTCTTGACTTGTTGATTCTTCTGTCAGACAGCTCGTACGATTTACATGCGCTGGCCCAACTGCCACGCGGTACGATGAGGCAAGATTGATCTCTTTGATCTCTTGTCCGGTGTCGCCTTTTTTCGCGACACCCGTTAGAAACGTCCGATGCGAGTCAGCCACCGTACGCTTTGCCTCTGCGTTTTCCTCTTCTTCAGTTCGCGCGCCAGGTCTGAAACCTTCGACTTAGTTATCCGCCACGGTCGAATCGTGGACGGGCTGGGAAATCCGGCTTACTTCGCGGATGTCGGCATCAAGAACGGGAGAATCGCGGCTCTGGGAAAACATCTCGGCGCCGGGGAGAAGGAAATCAACGCCACAGGCTTGATCGTGGCGCCCGGATTCATCGACGTTCACACGCATGCGGAGGACATCCGTGAAATGCCGTTGGCCGAGAATTTCGCGCGCATGGGAGTGACCACGCTGGTGCTGGGCAATTGCGGTTCGTCCATGCGGGACATCGCTGAGTTGTGGCGTCAGATCGAATCGACCGGCGCCTCCGTGAACGTCGCAACGCTAATCGGCCACGGCACAATTCGATCCGCGGCAATGGGCGGTTCCTTCATGCGTCCTCCCAACGACGAGGAGCTGTCGAGAATGAAAACCTCCGTCGAGCAAGCGATGACAGAAGGCGCGCTGGGGATTTCAACCGGCTTGATTTACCTGCCAGGTACCTTCGCCAAAACGGAGGAACTCGTCGAACTCGCCAAAGTCGTGGCGCGTTACGACGGAATTTACGCCAGCCACATGCGTGACGAAGGGCCGCGGATTTTCGACGCGCTCAACGAGCTCTTCCAAATCGCCCGGGAGGCCGGCGTCCGCGCCCACGTCTCTCACATCAAGCTCTCCGGTCCGAGCGCGTGGGGACAAGCAGACAAAGTGCTGGCCGCGATCGCGCGCGCGCGCGCGGAGGGACTGGACATCACGCAGGACCAATACGCTTACACGGCATCCAGCACGGGTCTCAGCCAACTCGTGCCGTCCGAGGCGCGCGAAGGCGGCAACGAAAAGTTCACGGAACGCCTCAATGATCCCGCTCAGAAGGCGAAGATCGTGCAACAGATGAAGGACAGTCTGAGGAAAAGCCAGCGCGAAAACTACGCCTATGCCGTCATCGCCAATTACAAGAAGGACACGAGCCTGAATGGAAAAAGTGTCGTCGAAGCCGCCCAATCCGCGCGCGGCTCCGATTCGCTGGAGGACCAGATCGAATTGATTCTGGAAATTCACAAGAACGGCGGCGCATCCGGCGTCTTCCACGGCATCAACGAAGACGACCTTCGAAAGTTTCTGAGTCATCCAAACACGATGATTGCTTCCGATAGCGGCGTCCGGCGATTTAACGAGGGCGTTCCGCATCCGCGCGGCTATGGAAACAACGCGCGCATCCTCTCGCGCTACGTTCGCGAGCTGAAAGTCCTGCGGTTGGAGGACGCGATCCGCCGAATGACTTCGCTTCCCGCGACTGCTTTCAAACTCCGCGAGCGCGGCGTGCTGCGCGAAGGCAGTT
>VHCZ01000012.1 GCA_016871535.1 Verrucomicrobiota bacterium | reverse complement strand
CTAAGGACGACCGAGAATGAATCTCCGGACGGCTGCCGCGGTCGGATCATCTTCATTCGGCACATTGACCATTTCCGAAATGTGGCTCTGGCGCGGAATGAAGACGAGTTCGGACGAGACGTTTGCCCTTTTCAGCGCGGCGTGGAACTCGCGCGCCTGCGCCGGAAGCGTCGCATAGTCCCACTGGCAATACGTGATCAGAAACGGCGCGGCGCCTTCTTTCACGTGGAAAAGCGGGGACGCGTCGCGGCGGACTTCAGGATCCTTCCCAAAGACCGAAGCCTGGCTTTCGCCGGTCGCCAGATTGTAAACGCCGCTGAGGGCGAGCGTCCCGCGAATGAGCCTGGGGGCGAGTCCGTGCGTTTGAAGGTATTTCGCGTCCAGCGAAAGCAACGACGCCAGATGCCCGCCGGCGGAATGCCCGCCGACATAAATGCGATTGGTGTCGCCGCCGTATTCTGCGATGTGCCGCGCGACCCAGGCGAACGCCGCAGCGACATCCTCGATCTGCGCCGGATGCGGGTGTTGCGGCGCGAGCCGATAACTGGGCACGACGGTCACAAGGCCTTCCTTGGCGAAGCGATTTCCAATGGCCGGATATTGGGAGCGGTCCCCGGTTTTCCACGCGCCGCCGTGAATGAAGAAGAAGACGGGCGCGGCTGGCTTGCCCTTGGGGCGATAGAGATCGAGCCGGTGTTTCGCCTCATCCTCCGCCGCCCCCTGGCGATAGGCGATATCCTTGTGGGCCTCGACCTCCGGAGAGATCTCGTTGGAAGGGAGGCGGACATCCGCAAGGGACGGCGTTCTCAAGAACACAGGGTTTGAGTAAATCCAGGGCCGGTCCTCGCCATCGACGCGGAGCCAGGCTTCGAGCCGATACGCGCCCGGCGCTTTCGCCTGGAAGGTCAGGTTGGTTCCTTCCACTTCATGGACCTTCGCGCCGTTGTGAAGCAGTTTCAGCCGGGCAAAAATCGGAACGACCCCCACCAGCCGCGTCGTTCCGAGCATCGGCGCGGTATCGCCCAGGCTGAAGACGCCGAGATTGTTGGCGGCGCCAAAAGCAAACCCCGTCGGATCGCTCAGCCAATCATGCGAAACATAAACGCGCCCTTCCTTGAGCGATTCGCGGACGGCGGTCTCAGTCAGTTCCTGCGCCAGGATGTGCGTGCAGAGGTTGCGAAAGCTGACTTCATACGGATCAAAGGTGATCCCTTTGAAAATCTGGTTCTGGTGCGCGTCGTTGGCGCCGATGCCGGTGAAGGGTCGCTGCTGAAGTTCCTTGTCCCATTTGGCGAAAATCTTCGGCTGATATCCAGTCCCGGCGCCGAAAAACTCGTCGGGATACGCCTTAAAATTCTCGACGAGCTTGCGCCACTTCTCCGGATCGTTCAACGCGCCGGCCAGGAACAGATACATCGTGTTATCGAGCACGGCGTCCGTGTGGCGATTGCAGATTTCCATGCCGACGAACCCTTCGCTCGCGGCGTCATAGCGTTCCTCAATGTGAGAGAGAAACCGCAATCCGCCTTCCGCCAGCGGCTGACCTTCCGGGCTGTAATCCGGAAAGCGCAGGACGCCATTCCCGTCTTCCGACCCCGCGATGAACAGCACGCCTTCGCGAAGGCCGCGCCAGGTATCGGGTTTCGGTCCGCGATGGTCCGTCCAGATCACGACGCGAACGCCGGCCTTCCTGGCCGCGGCCAGGACTTCAGGTCGCGTGCCTTTGGTGTGGTCCGAGTCCTCCGCGTGGACGTGCATGACGGCGCGAAAATCTTCATAAACGCCAAGATTGGGCAGGTTCAGACGTTCGCGGGCAAATCGCGACCGGGCGTCGTGGACGGCCTGCAAACGTTCCGGAGAAAGGCGTTCGATGGATGTTCGAGCAGCATTGTCCGCTTCACCGCCGATCCCGAGTTGGGCCAGCGCGTGGAAGCTGCTGATCAAGCAGGCCAGGAGACTTGCGCGCCAAGAAACCGGCCCCGCGCCAGCTCTGCAAAAGGGACGCCATCGCAAAATCGAATCCAAGGAGTGTTGCATGGCGCTTACCGATACTGAGTCGAAACTTCCGCGCCAAGCGGAATCGCTGAAATTAAAGCATTAAAGCATTGTCAGGCCAGGGGAATGAAAATAACCTGGATAGCATGAAAGTCTTTCGTTTGGGCTGGAAAGAGGCCGTTTTCCCGGTCGCGGTCGCCTTCTGCCTCTTGGTGCTTGGATTGCCCAATCGCGCGCAGCAACCGGCCCCGGGCAGCGCGGCAAAACCGGCGCTTAAGAATTACCAGACGATGAATTTGACCACGCTCACTAACCTGGCCACAAACGGCGATCCCGTTGCCCAGAACGAACTGGGGATGGCCTACGGAGCGGGACGGCGGGGCGTCAGAAAAGCGAACGTGGAGGAAGCCTTCAAGTGGTTCCGGTTGGCCGCCGAGCAAGGTTACGCGACGGCTCAATACAACCTGGGCAGCCTCTATTACTACGGAACCGGCGTTCCCAAGGATACGCAAGAAGCTTTGAAGTGGTATCGGAAGGCCGCCGATCAGGGCTTTATCCAGGCCCAATACTTTCTCGGATGGCTGTTCAGCCGCGGCGTGGAAGAGAATTTCAAAGAGTCAGTTCTTTGGTTCGGCAAGGCCGCGGAGCAAGGAGACCCGGAAGCGCAACTGAGTCTCGGACTGATGTTGCTCCGCGGGGAAGATTTGAACCCGGACTACGTGGAAGCTTACAAATGGATCAACTTGTCCGCCGCCCAGGGAAATACGAACGCCGTCAAGCACCGGGCTAGAATGAGCGTCAGCATGACGCAAGAACAGGTTGCCGAGGGACAACGCCGCGCCGTGCAGTTTTCGCCGAAGAAAAGTGAAATCAATGCGTCAACAAACCAGCCCGCCGCCGCGCCCCTCTCGCGCGCCACGGAGAATTGAGGCGCGTCCGGATTCCAGTGGGCCTGGCAGGCAACGTCGGATTACTTGAACACCGCGATCCTCCTTCAAGACGCCGAGCGTGCGCTCAAACAGCATACCGAGCGGCTTTCCGCCATCACCGCCATTCAACAGGAAATCGGCGCGGCCGCTCCGGATCAAGAGAGCATCATGAAACTGGCGGTGAGCCGCGCTCAACAAATCACCCGCGCGGACGGCGCCACCATCGAGCTCGTGGAAGGCGACGAAATTGTCTATCGGTCGGCCAGTGGCTCCCTCGCTTCCCAGGCCGGCAAACGCATCCGGGTGGGGAAGAGTTTCTCGGGACTGGCGATTCGCACCGATGAAATTCTGCGCTGCGACGACACTGATACCGATCCGCGCGTGGACCAAACGGAATGCCGGACCGGAAGCATCCGCTCCGTCGTCGTGGTCCCCCTGCGCCACCAGTACAATTCCATAGGCGCGTTAAAGGTGATCTCGTCTCGTCCCGGCGCGTTCGACGATGCGGACATCCAGACGCTGCAGTTGGTGGCTCATTTCATGTCGGCGGCCATCAATCAGGCCGTGGCATTTGGATCCAAACGAGCTTTGCTCGCCGAACACACCCGAACCATCGTCGCGCTTCGGGAAAGCGAGGAACGGTTTCGCAGCGCGTTCGATTATGCGGCCATCGGCATGGCGCTGGTGGCGACGAACGGGAAATGGATGAAGGTCAACCGCTCCTTGGGTGAGATTGTCGGGTATGCCGAAGGCGATTTCCGGTCCCTCTATTTCCATTCCCTCACGCATCCGGAGGACGTGGCGAACCATCAGGCCCGGATGCGGAGCTTGCTGGCCGGAGAAACCGGCGCCTTTCAAATGGAGGCGCGGTTCATCCATCGGTCGGGCTCGGTCGTGTGGGTGTTTTTGAGTGTTTCACTTTTGCGCGACGGCAAAGGAAAGCCGCTTTATTTCATCGCCCAGATTCAAAACATCACGGAGCGCAAACGGGCTGACGAGCAGGTCAAAAGTTCCCTGCGCGAAAAGGAAGTCTTGCTCAAAGAGATTCACCATCGCGTCAAGAACAACCTCCAGGTCATCTCCAGCCTGCTCCGGTTGCAGTCGGGCTATGTGAAGGATGAGGCCGCCAAGGAATTGTTCCGCGAAAGCCAGAACCGCGTTCGGTTCATGGCGCTCATCCACCAAAAGTTCTACCAATCCCAGGACCTGGCGCGGATCGACTTCAACGAGTACCTCCTCAGCTTGCTCGCGATGTTGTTCCGCTCTTACGGGGCGCTTTCCGGAACGGTTACTCTCGAGACCCACGTGGACCCGATTTTTCTGGATATCGACACCGCAATTCCGGTCGGGTTGCTCGTGAACGAACTGGTGTCCAATTCGCTGAAGTATGCCTTTCCCGAGAACCGATGCGGGATCATCCGAATCGATTTTCGCGCAGTGGGCGACGAAGCATTTGTGCTGACTTTGCGGGACGATGGCGTGGGCCTTCCGGGAGAGTTTGACCTTGACAAAGTACCGACGCTCGGTCTTCGTTTGGTCAAGATTTTGACCAGCCAGCTTGGTGGAACACTAACGTTTCACCGGAACGGTGGGACTGAATTCACAGTAACCTTCAGAGAGCCGAAAGATAAAGAAGGAAAGTCATCTCATGTCTAACCCACAAGTTTTTGTCGTTGAAGACGAAGGAATAATCGTTGCCGATATTCAGGACCGGTTGACCAGTCTTGGCTATGATGTCCCCACCACGGTCGCCACGGCCGAAGAGGCTATCCAAAAAATACCTGTGTTCAGCCCGGACCTGGTCCTCATGGACATTGTGTTGCAGGGCCAGATGGACGGCATCGATGCGGCCGAGGAAATCCGCAAACGCTTCGGCTTGCCGGTCATCTTTCTGACGGCGCACGCCGACGAAAGCACACTCAAGCGCGCAAAAATCACGGAGCCGTTCGCGTACATCCTCAAGCCGTTCGAAGAGTGGGAGCTTCAGACCGCCTTGGAGATGGCTCTGCACAAACACAAAGTCGAACAGGAACGCGCCAAAGCGCGCGCCAGCGAAGCCGAAGTCTTCGAGAAAACCATCGAAGCCACGATCAAGGTCCTGACGAAGATCCTTTCCATCGCCGAACCGCAATCTTTTGAATTCGGGCAGAAGTACAAGGAGTACATGAAAATTTGCACCACGGCGATGAAGATCGAAAACGCGTGGGAGTTGGACATCGCGGCCGGTTTCTGCCGGATTGGTTACGTGGCTCTGCCGGCGATTCTGATCCAGAAAATGAGCGCCGGGATGGCATTGACACCCGCCGAAAAGGACACCTTGCAGCGGCTGCCGGAACACGGGCGGAACCTGCTCACCAGCTTTCCGCGCTTCGAAAATGTGGCTCGAATTGTCTATTACCAGAACAAGAAATTCGATGGCACAGGATTCCCGCTGGATTCCACGGCGGGCGTGAACATCCCGCTCGGCTCCCGCATTCTTCGCGTGCTGATCGATCTCGTGCAATTCGAGTCGGAAGGCATGTCGAAGGCCAAAGCGCTGGAAGACATGCGCAAGACCTCGGGCAACTATGATCCGAAAGTGCTCGAAGAAGTCTGCGCCGCGTTTTCCTCAGCCCCACGGAAAGGCCGGGCGGTTCACCTCAAAGATCTCTGCGCTGGCCAGGTGCTGGTGGAACCTATCGAAACCGTGGATGGCACGCTGATCCTCAACGCCGGAAACCGGATCTCTCCCTGGATGCTCAAGAAACTGAGCAATTTCACCGAGGTCAGCCCGATCCGAGAGCCGATCTACGTCGAGGGTTAGGGCTGTGAAACGCAGACCCATGAAGGGTATGCGCGTCGCTCGCGCCTCGTCCACGCGAAAAACTCCTTGCCGCGGATGTAACGATAATCCCGTGTCACAGCACTAGCCGCCAACGGCAGGCTGCCGAGTCGATGCGTCTGTTGGATCGCTACCTCTTGCGGGAACTGCTGATCCCGTTGTTCTACTGCCTGTCGGGATTCCTCGTTTTCTGGATTTCTTTCGACCTCTTTTCGGAGCTGGACGATTATCAGCAACGCGGCCTGCGCACGCCGGAAATCGCGCGCCTCTATTTAATCAAGACCCCGGAATTGCTGGTCGTCGTGCTGCCCATCGCCCTCCTGCTGGCGTTGCTCTACGCGCTGACCACCCACGCGCGCCATCAGGAACTGACCGCCATGCGCGCGGCCGGCATCAGCCTGTGGCGGTTCACCGCTCCCTACTTCGCAGTCGGTGTGGTCTTCACGTTCGCGCTCTTCGCCCTGAACGAACTTTGGGTTCCCAAAAGCGTCGAAGCCGTCGAAGCCATTCTCCATCGAAGCTCCACGGCGCAATCGACCGACCCCGGCGGGCGCTGGCATCCCAAACTGCACTTTCACAATGCCCGCCACGGACGCTTCTGGAGCCTGGGCGCCTTCAACCTCGACACATTCGAAATGAAAAACCCGCACGTGTCCTGGCGCGCCTCCGACCGCACCGAGCGCAGTTTGAACGCTCGCCGGGCCGTGCGAACGAACGAAACCTGGCTCTTCCTGGAGGTCGAGGAATTCACGTATCGGACGACGGGAGAAGTGGACACAACCCCGATGAAGACCAATGCGCTCGTGGTGCCCGAATTCACCGAGACCCCGGAACAAATCAAGAGCGAGATTCGGATCAATCAACTCCGCAGCCTGATCTCACCCAAAGGCGCGCAGCTTTCCCTTTCGGAAATCCTGAACTACTTGCGGCTCCATCCCGATCCGTCGCCAAAAGACTTCGCGCTGCTGCAAACGCAGCTTCACGGCCGGCTCGCGTGGCCGCTGACGTGCCTGGTCGTGGTGCTGATCGCCATCCCGTTCGGAGCCGCGTCCGCCCGGCGCAACGTGTTTGTCGGTGTGGCCAGCAGCATCTTCATCTGCTTCGTCTTTTTCATCTTGATGCGGCTGGGCGTGGCCCTAGGTTCCGGGAACTGGGTGACGCCGTGGCTGGCCGCGTGGCTGCCGAACATCGCCTTTGGCGGCACAGGCTTGTGGCTCACCGCCCGAGTCCGCTGACATTCCCATGAAACGGCCAAATCGCCGCCAGGTTTTGGAGTGCGCCAGTCCTCTGGCGCTTTCGGAATTGCCGGACCCTGCAAAAGCGGCAGAGGACTGCCGCACTCCAAGACGCTGGCGCGCACAACTTCGGTTCATGGGTGCACGGGCCGTATGCACAGATGGGAGCCCTAGAAACTTCCGGTAACCGCTCCTGCACATCGGAAGCCTCCGCCTTGGCCCTCGGATTCGCGTTCATTCGCGGTTTCTCAATTGAATTCTTGCGGCTAAAGGCTGCCTAAAGGCCACGGTCCGAGGAGACGGTTCATGGGCTGAGCCGATGCAACCTTGAAACCATGGTGAACAGACTCTAATTTCACGCGCATGAAAACCTTCCTCCTTTCGACGCCAATCCTCGCCACGATTCTCTTTGTCCAGAATGCGCCGGCGGCCACCACGATCCATTTCGATAACGCGGCGAGCGGCTCGCTTCCCGCGGGCTGGATTGCGGGCGTCACGGGGAAGGGCGCACCCAAATGGTCGATCGAGAAAGAGGATTCCGCGCCGAGCAAACCGGGCGTGCTCAAGCAATCCGGCGAAGGCACGTATCCGTGGTGCGTGAAGAACGACGTCTCGCTCAAGGACGGATATGTCGAGGTGAAATTCAAGCCGCTGTCGGGCGAGACGGATCAGGCGGGCGGCGTGGTCTGGCGGTGGAAAGACGCGGACAATTACTACATCGCCCGCGCCAACGCGCTCGAGGACAACGTCCGCATTTATCATTTCAAGAACGGCAAACGCACGCAGTTCAAGACCGCGGACCTCAAGGTGCCGGCCAACCAATGGCACACCTTGCGCGTGGAGTTTGAGGGGAGCCGGTTCAAAGTCATCTTCAACGGCAAGCCACTTTACGAGGCGGAGGATGCCACGTTCGCGGAAGCGGGAGCCGTCGGCGTTTGGACCAAGGCCGACAGCGTGACCCTCTTCGACGATTTCAGCTTCGGCACCGAATGAAGTGGTGGCTGCTCGGACGCGCATTGCACCCGGACCAAAGTTCGTGACACGAATTGCACGAATTTCTCACGAATTGGTCCGGACGCCTTACTGATCAGACCGTGGGATAGAATACACTTTGTTGCGTCGCATTTGGGCTCAGGCGCGACGAAGGAGAATATCCCTGGTGGATCTTCGACTGAGCTGGAATCGGGAAAACAGTTGGGCCCACGAAACACACGAAACACACGAAAACCTAACGAGTTGCCAGGGAAACGATCCCACCCACTCGGTGAGCGAGTCTCCAGGTTCACGGGTACAACAAAAAGGTTGCGCGCCGTTTCTTGAATTCCTCCAGGTCGATGCCCCAGCTTTGCCGAATCTCCGTGAGCGACCGCCCAGCGCGGATCGCTTCCACCGTGGATCGATGGACGAGCAACCGGTCCAATTTCTCCAGCCCGAACTCCGCGGCATAGAGCCGATGCAGCGTCTGCGCCATCGCGAGGCCCACATCGACCGCGCTGCACCGTTCGCGGTCCGTGAGAAGGATGTTCACGCCGACGCAAGGCCGGTCCTTGAACACGCTTGCGTTCGGCGTGAATCGGATTGGCACAAAGCGCACGCCGGGCAGCGCGAGGCGATTCAATTCCGCGGCCAGCTTGAGGTCATCGATGTACGGCGCGCCGATGACTTCAAACGGCGTGCCTGTCCCACGGCCCACAGAAAGCGCGGTGGTCTCCAGAAGTCCGATGCCCGGATACAGCGCAGCTTCCGTCAAGCTCCGCATGTTGGGCGATGGATTGATCCACGGCAGGCCGGTTTCATCGAACCACAGCTCGCGGCGCCAGCCTTGCAAGGGAATGACGGTGAGATCGGCATTGAAGCCGCGCTCGACGTTGAACATCCGCGCCAGCTCGCCAACGGTCATTCCGTGGCGGACAGGAATCGGATGAAAGCCCGTGAAACTGGTTTCGCCGTTGAGCACCGGCCCGTCGATGACGGCCCCGCCAATCGGGTTGACGCGGTCGAGCACAAAAAACTTGAGCTTCGCTTTCGCGGCCGCCTCCAGGCAATTCCCCATCGTCGAGATGTAAGTGTAAAACCGGCAGCCGATGTCCTGGATGTCGAACACGAGCGCATCGAGATTCCGAAGTTGCTCCGGCTTCGGCGAACGCGTTTGGCCGTAGAGACTGTAGATCGGCAAGCCGGTCTTCTCATCCACGCTGTCCGCGACCTTTTCATCCAGCGCGCCGCGAATTCCGTGCTCCGGGCTGAAGAGTGCGATCAGCTTCACCTCGGGCGCGGCGCGGAGCAGGTCGATGGTGGAGTTGCGCTGACGGTCGGCGCCGGTGTGATTCGTGATCAGTCCGACACGCTTTCCTTTCAAGGACGCGAAGTTTTGTTGAACCAAGACATCGATGCCGTTGAGCACCGGGGCGACGCCAGTTTCGCGCCGAGTCCCGGGCGAAGGCAAAGTTGCATCAGTGAGCCCGTGCGGCGGCAAGGCGCCGCTCACACCCGCGAAGTTGAATCCAACCACCGCTTCCGCAGCCAGCGAGGCCAGCGCCGCTTGGAGTGGCAGCACGTTGCCCTTGCCGTCGGGATGCACGCGATTGGAAAGAAAAATCCAGAAAGTTCGCGAAAATGGGTCGATCCAAAGACACGTTCCCGTAAAGCCCGTGTGGCCGTAGGAGCCAAGTGGAAAATGTCTGCCGCGCGGCCGGCTGTAGCCTGAATCAATGTCCCAGCCCAGGCCGCGGCGGGATGGGACATTCGGCGGGGATTGCACGGCAGTCATCAACTTCACGGTTTCGGGTTTGAAAACGCGCACGCCGTCAAGCGAGCCGCCGTTCAGCATCATTCGGCAAAATCGCGCCAGATCCGCCGCGGTCGTGAAAAGCCCGGCGTGCCCGGCAACCCCACCCATGCGCCGCGCAGTGGGATCGTGAACTTTCCCGTGCAACATCTCGCCATCGACGCGCTCCGTCGGCGCGATGCGCGCCAGATGGCTGGGCGGCGGCAGAAAGCCTGTGTGCGCCATTCGCAACGGCTGAAAAATCTCGCGGGCGACGAATTCATTCAGACGAACGCCGCTCTCACGCCGGGCGATTTCTCCGAGCACGATGAAATTGATGTCGCTGTAACGAAAGACTGTCCCCGGCGCGTGGAGCGGCTTCTCCGCGCAGGCCAGTTCGATGGCTTTGTCATAGCCGGACCACGCGGGCGTGGCGCTCAGGCCCGGTCGTAAGCCAGACGTGTGAGTTAGCAAGTGGCGCACGGTGGTGGCTTCTTTGCCGTAGTTGCCGAATTCCGGGAGGTACGTTCGGGCCGGCGCATCGAGATGGATCTTGCCCCGTTCGATCAGCAGCAGGATGGCCGGCGTTGTGGCCACGACTTTGGTGAGCGATGCCGCGTCGAAAATCGTGTCCTCCGTCATCGGCGCATTCGCCGGAATCAGCGCGCGCCGGCCATATGCCTTGTGATACGCGTGCCCGCTTCGCTCCAACCAAAGCACGCCGCCGGGGATTTGATTGCTGGAAATGGTCCCGAGAACCGCCGCGTCCATTTCGGCAAGTTTGGGTTGAGAAAATTCCGCACGGGAGGACGAGGATGAGCCAGGCACCGTTCCGCAACCCACAGGCAAGGCAAGAAGGCCCACCAGCGCCAGGCCGCGGACCACGAAGGGGTCTTGTTTGAACATGCGAAGCTTTTACGCGCACGACCCAGTGCGTGGCAAGCCAGGCCGGCTCGCAAGCTCAACCGAGCGCATCTTCTTTTCTTTCCGCAGGAGAGTGACGTTGTGGGGCAGGCTTTCCAGCCTGCCGGTTACGGGGACTTTCCAGTCCCCAGTAGTCCCCAGTGGCGCAGTTCGCGAAACGGAGCTGGAAAGCTCCGTGAACCCGCAGGCTCGAAAGCCTGCGCTACTTCGCTCGAAGGAGCCATGCAGAAAGCTGAGAGCGTGTCCCCAGCCGAGGCTGCCGTGCCACATCAAAATCCGTTGGACCTTCGCCAAAACTCCACTTGCGTCCAGGGTCTGCGTGTGAAAGGTTTCCCGGTCAAAATTTATGGGACACGTCAAATTGCACATTCCGGGGCCGGTCGAAGTCAGCGAGAAAACTTTGCGGGCGTTTCGCTCGCCGATGATCGGCCATCGCGGCCAGGGGTTCAAAGATCTATACGCCAAAATCCAACCTCAATTGCAGGCGCTGTTTTCCACCAAACAACTGGTTTTTCTCAGCACGTCATCCGCGTGGGGCGTGATGGAGGGCGCGATTCGCAACCTCGTTTCCAAGCGCGTGCTCTGCTGCATGTGCGGCGCGTTTTCGGACAAATGGCTCGACGTCGCGCAACGCTGCGGCAAACAGGCTGACGCGCTCAAGGTCGATTGGGGTTCACCCATCCGTCCAGAACAGGTCGAAGCCAAACTCGCGACCGGCCAGTTCGACGCGCTCACGTTGATCCATAACGAAACCTCGACCGGCGTCATGAGCCCGCTGGCGGACATCGCCGCGCTGAAGAAGAAGTTCCCCGATGTCATGTTCATCGTCGATGCGGTCAGTTCGTTCAGCGGCATCCAAATCGAATTCGACGCGCTCGGCATCGACGTCTTGCTGGCCGGCACGCAGAAGGCGCTGGCGTTGCCGCCGGGCCTGGCGGTGTTCACCTGCTCGCCTGCTGCGCTGGCCAAAGCCGCGACGATCGATGACCGCGGCTATTACTTCGACTTCGTTGAATTTCAGAAGAACGCGGAGCAACACATGACGCCGAGCACGCCGAGCATCGGCCACATCTACGCCCTCGCATCGAAACTGGAGGACATCTTCGACGAAGGGCTGGAAGCGCGTTGCCGCCGCCACGCTCAACTGGCCGAACTCACGCGACAATGGGCTGCCGGACACGGCTTCACTCTGTTCCCCGAAAAGGGATTTGAATCCGTCACCTTGACCTGCGTGAACAACGGCGCGAAAGCCGTCGGGCGCGTCGTGGACGTGGCGAAGCTGCAAAAGCTGGTGAAGGACCAAGGATTCCTGATCGACGGTGGCTACGGGAAAATCAAAGGCACCACCTTCCGCATCTCCAATATGGGTGATGAGACTGAGGCGAGTATGAGGCAGCTTTATGCCGCACTCGACGCGGCCATGAAGCAGCTTTAAGCCGAGACCCGTCAGTTCCACAGAGGCAGCCCGGTGAAACCGCAACCAAATGGGCTGCGAACTCCGCCGATTCCCCGGCTATCGCAAGAGCCGCTGCTCCGGTTCCTTTCTCATCCGCGCCCATCCGCGACATCCGCGGTTTATTAATAGGAGACCTCGACCTAACTCACGAACCCTGCGGCTGAACCGCGCTCCTTGAGTTCATCGGCGCAACGTGATGTGCACCACTTTGTCCTTCTTGAGCACATACTGCGTGCGGCCCGTATCTTACTTGAGTTCTTCAAGACCTTCGCCTTGGTCCCGGGTGTTCTCCGGCGGACCGTACGCTTTCACGACCTCGTGGCGCGTTGACCCCATGCGGATGCCTTCCTTTGTGGATCCTTTGAACGCTTCAACGTTTCAACGCTGGCGCCTTGCCGCACTGTGCGGTTTCAATACTTCGCCTTAATCTGCGCTTTCTTGGCTTCCAACTGCTCGCCGAGATCCTGCTGATAAAAGTAACCATCCCGTGAACCGTCCGTGCTCCAACTGTGGATGAACAGCATTTGCTGGAATTTCATCCAGCTCGCGGAACCGTCCATGTAAAGTTGGTTCCCGCCCTCCGGCAGCCGATTGGGTCCACGGTGCGGCGGCATATCCTTGAAAGCCGAATCTCGCCCGCCGCCCCACCGGCGGTCGATTTTCATGATTCCGTCCGCCGCCAGCACCCAACCCGGTTGCGAGATGGAGGACTTGACCGGACTTCTCGAAGTGAAGGTTCCCGCCGGATTTCGCCAGGTCCGGATGCCGCCGAAGTATTGAAAGCCGATGACCCACTGAGGATATTCCGCCTCGTAAGTGGGGAACGTCGGCCGGCTGGGGCAGGTCCAGATCTTCGCGACCGTGTCATTCGTGCCCACGGTCAGTCCCACCGTGGCGGCCGCGCGGCCTTCGGGAGGATTCAGGCAGATCTGCACCTCGCCGAACCGCGCCTCGAGCATGTTGTCATTGTTGTCGTCGGCATAAATCGTCATGCCGATGCCGATCTGGCGGAGGTTGTTCAAGCAGCCGGAGCGCTTGCTCTTTTCCTTGGCGCGGCTCAACGCCGGCAACAACATGCCGGCCAGAATCGCAATGATGGCAATCACGACGAGCAGTTCGATCAAGGTGAAGCCGCCCCGGTATGGCCGTGAAGGGCGAATGACTGCGCGCATACTGCTTG
Organism: Verrucomicrobiota bacterium; assembly: GCA_016871535.1. Lineage (NCBI taxonomy): Bacteria > Pseudomonadati > Verrucomicrobiota > Verrucomicrobiota bacterium. Next base: position 41,199 of record VHCZ01000012.1, on the reverse strand, counting down.
GTCCGCAGGATGGACGACAAAGCTCGTAGCGCAGAGTTGCACTCTGCCGTATCGCAGAATTGTATTCTGCGGGGCGTCTCCCAGTCCGAGCCCGCTGGGACTTGCCGGCGCCCTGCCGATTGGAAATCGGCGATACAGCAGATTGAAAATCTGCGCTACGGTTCTCCGCTCGATCTGTCGTCAATCCCACGGTCTGCACAGTAAATCAGCTTTCTTGTTTGGAAGTTCTATTGATCACACGCTACTGCAAGCAAGCCGGGCTGACCAGTCCCAATCGAAGCGTCCTCGAACCGTCCATTCGCCTCCCCACGAACCCACCCCTTCACCCCTCCCAGGAGGGGAACTTCAAAGAGGAGCCGAGAACGAGGCTCCCCTCCAGGGAGGGGCAGGCGGCGCAAAAAGCATGTCCCGTACGGGACATACTTTTTGTCGTGGCGCGGCGTTCCTCGAACCAGGAGCCTCTGAGGTTAATCTGGTGTGAATCGGTCCGCTGGCGTGAACTTTTCCACGTCCACCGTAAAGCCGGCGCCGAAAGGCTGTTTGTGCAGCGAAGTCACATCGAGCAACCCTTCTTTCACGGTGAGCTTCGGCCAGCCCAAACCGCCCCGCTCGTAAAGTCCCGTATGCGCCGCAAGCACTTGCTCCTGGATTTCTTTGGAGAACATCGAAAGACCCGGAAAATAATGGTGGCCATTGCGCTCGACGCTTTGGATGCCCAGCGCCGCCATCGCGGCCAAATCCTGAATGACCGAGACCGGCCCGATCGTCGCCAAATCTTCGCCGCTCATGATCCATTTGGTCCGCGGCTTCTCTCGTTCGAGATGCGTCAGCAGACATCGGTTCGCGATGCCCTTGAACACGCCTTTGCAGTTCTTGTGAGTGATCCCCGCGTAACCCAGAGCCAGCGCCGCGGGCAAGCTGCCCAGCGTCCCGTCAGATTCGTCGATGATGGTCAGGGGACGATTCGGCCATTGAGCGAACCCCTCGGCGACTTCGGCTCGCAAGGCCACGTCGCGGTGCAGCGGCTGTTCGACAAACAGCCGGTGACGCAAAAACTCCTTCAAACTCTCGGTCCGTTCCAAGGTTTCCCAGAACACGCGGAAGTCGGCCAGCGACTTGAATTGCTCGTTTCCGTCGAGGCTGAACTTGTATTCCGGGTGCGCCTCCCGTTGCAGAATGCGGGCGAGTTGCTCCAATCGGTCCAGGTCATGATCGAGATGGCCGCTGACTTTGATTTTGAAATGGCGCAAGCCGTAGGTTCTGACGCACGCCGCGAAGGACTGTGGCAAGCCGTCCTGGAGGCGGTTCGCCGGCTCGATGTGTTCATCCAGCAACGGATCGACGAGCCCCACGGTGTGCCGAAGCGTGATTCGGTCGAGCGGCTTCGGCGGCAAGAAGTCGCCCGGATTTTTCTCGCGCAGCGGCGCATGGATTTCGCCCAGCCGCAGGCCGAGTCGATTGGACCGCGCCATTTCGTGGAACGGCTTTCCGGCGGCGCGACACACGGCTTCAATCAGCGCGCGTTCGACCAGTGAGGTGCCGAAGTGGGTCAGCAACGGCGGCAGGTTTTCCTTCCGGCCCCAATCATCTTGCTGCTGGTAAAGGCTTCGCCAGACCGCGAACGCGGTCTCCCCGCTCAACCCGATCGCGGCCGTCGCGGCGTGGCGGATCACCTTGATCATTTCAAAAATCTCCTCGTAAACCGGTTTGTCCGGATTCTTGGTGAACCACTTGGGAGGGAGTAAATCAGCGGAGATGCCGGCCGCCGCCTTGCCTTCGACGTCCGCGCGCACCCGGACAAATGCGTGCGGCACGCGCGTCATGGTCGCGATGCCGTACTTGAACGGCATGCGCGTCAGCAGATTCGTCAGATGAATGTCGCAGCTCTGAATTCGAATGGATTGACCTGGCATGAGAACAACGTTAGCGCGACAACGCTCGGGCAACGAGTGAAAAGTCTGTAACCCCTCAGTTAACGACGGTGGCACGACGCTCCTGCGGAGCTTCTCCTCGATGGCATTGGCTCGGCGGGAGTCCTCGCCCCACTTTAACTGCCTTAACTGAGGGGTTACAAAAGTCTCCAGCTTTCTCTTGGGATGCGATTAAAAGTGTCGGTCCGTCGCGATTCGATTGGCTCCCCTCTCTCCCCGCGAGGACCGAGTCGGGAGAGAGGGGCTTCTGGGAAGAGCGAAATCGGCGCCCTCGGGAGAAGACTTCGTTGACCGCCTGTTGAATCGCACCCTTTCGCTTGACCAAATCTCCCGGCGCTCTCACTTTCACACTACATCGCCGCCTGACTCTCGAAACTTTTATGCTTTGCGATCTATGCCATCGGAACGAAGCCCATCGACATATCTACCTGTTTGAACACGGACAGGGCCGAAAGACCTTTCACTTGTGCGACCCCTGCGCCGCCGGCAAAGACACCAACGGCCCGCGAGCCGAATCGAGCCTCGATCTCCTGCGCGAAGTCCAGGAACGCAGGCGTTCGCGCCTCGCTGCCTTGGTGAACCGGGCGGTCTTTTCAGCGCCCGTCTTCGACATCCACACGCATCTTTATGATCCGGCGTTCGGCGAGCTTCTGCTGTGGGGGATCGACGACTTACTGACCTATCATTATCTCGCCGCCGAAGTGTTCCGTTATCTGGACGCGCCTTACGCGCGCTTCTGGAGATTGACCAAGACCCAGCAAGCGGACCTTATCTGGAAGAAGCTGTTCGTCGAACATTCCCCCGTTTCCGAAGCCTGCCGGGGCGTCGTCACAACGCTTCAAACCCTCGGCTTCGATCCGAAACAAAAGAACCTCACGGCCATTCGCAAAGGCCTCGCCAATTGGAAACTCAAGCACTTCATCAACCATTGCCTCAACGAAGCCGGCGTCGCCAAAATCTGCATGACGAACTCGCCGTTCGATGATTTGGAGCGTCCGGTCTGGCAGCGCAGTTTCAAACGCGACGAGCGCTTCGTGGCCGCGCTGCGCATTGATCCTCTCTTGCTCGCCTGGAACGACACCGCCCCGCGGCTCCGCCAATGGGGCTACGAAGTCGATCCGGATCTCTCCCCGAAAACAATCCGCGAGGTTCGCCGTTTCCTCCGGGAGTGGACGCGGCGCATCCACGCCAAATACCTGATGGTTTCGCTGACGCCGGAGTTCGCCTTCCCGGATGCCGGCGCTTGCGCGCAACTCCTCGAGAAGGCGATTCTGCCGCACGGCCGCGAATTCGGGTTGCCGTTCGCGCTCATGATCGGCGTCAGGCGCGCGCAGAATCCCGGCTTGAGAATGGCAGGCGATGGCATGGGCAGGAGCGATTTGACCGCGCTGGCCAATATGTGTTCGCAATACCCGGAGAACAAATTCCTGGTGACGGTGCTGGCGCGCGAGAACCAGCATGAGCTTTGCGTGCTGGCCCGAAAATTCCGCAACCTGCACATCTTCGGCTGCTGGTGGTTCACGAATGTGCCTTACGTCGTCGAAGAAATGACCCGGATGCGGATCGAGCTTCTGGGCTTGAGCGTTACGCCGCAACATTCCGATGCGCGCATTCTCGATCAACTCATCTACAAATGGCAGCACTCCCGCAGAATCATCGCCCGAGTGCTCGTGGACAAATACGCGGCGCTCGCGGAAAGCGGGTGGGAAGCGACGCCGGCGGAAATCGAGCGCGATGCCCGGGAGCTTCTCGGCGGCGCCTTCGAACGGTTCTGCGCCGTGTGAGCGCGCCTCAAACAATTTGGGTCCGCTGCTTTCAGGGGTTGGTATCGTCGGTGCATGAACACCCCCTTCCTCCTCACCCCTCACTCAGGGAGAGAATTCTCCCAGGCAAAACTTAACTTCGCGCGTTGAACCCTTGAACAGATTTTTCAACCACGGATTTCGCGGATTTCGCGGATGAGGAAACGCTCTTCTCCGGGTTATCCGCGTAATCCGTGGTCGGATCAGGTTCGTGGGGAGGGAGAGCGCGGGAAGACGCTCACATCTCTTTGTTCTCTTCGTTGCCTTTTGTTAAAAAACCGTAGCCAACGAAGGGAACGAAGAAGGGCACAAGGGGAAGCCCTCTTCCCCATTCAGATTTGCTTCACTTAAACTCTTAGTGAGTTCAGGACGTTGGACAATCCGGTCGTCATTCGCGGTTATTGGCGTTCATTCGCGGTTGATCTGGTCTGGCTATGTGGTCTTGGACTTTCGCAATTGCCGCCGGCATGCGGCCAGGAGCGACCTCCAGTGCGCTCGCAGGAACGCCGGTTGCACCAGCGCCTCCCGCGCGTATTGCCGTCCGGCCTTCGTGAGGTCGAGTTCCGCATCGATGACCCTTGCGTCGCGATTGTTCGCCAGCGCCAAAATCCGCGAGTCCGGGCCGACGATTTTGGAGTCTCCGGCAGACCACAAACCGTCCCCTTGCGGGCCGACGGAATTCGCGAAGACATAGAAGATCTCGTTCTCGAACGCCCGCGCCACGATGCCGTCGCGACCCTTTCGTTTGGCCTTCGAGACCGGCAGGGAGTCCAGGCCCGCGTTCGGATGAAAAAGGATTTGCGCGCCCAGCATGACCGGCAGGCGAACCAGCTCGGGAAAGCGGCGTTCATGACAGATGATGGCCGTGCACGGGACGCGGTCGAGGTGAAAGAACGCGATCGAGTTTCCCGGCGCAAAGAAACGCCGGTCGCGCGCCGTCAGATGAATCTTGGAGTAACGGAAGGTTTCCCGCCCGCGCCGGTCAAAAACCACCAGGGAGTTGAAGAGCCGCGCACCGGTGAAAGTTGGACACCCGACCAGGAGATGGCAGCGCGCCCTTCGGGCGGTCTGGCTCAGGAATTCCAGAGCTCGCCGGGCCGTCGCTGTCGCTCTCGATAATCCATCGAAATCGCGGTTGTAGCCGGTCACGGCGCATTCCGGGAACAGGATGGCGTCCACGCCCTCTCGCGCCTTGCGGTGAGCTACCTCCCCGATCCAGTCCAGATTCTCCGCGGGCAAATCGCGGAATTTCATCTGCGCGGCAGCGACACGAAGTTTGCTGATCGGCTTCAAATTAGAAGCCGCGGCCGGAATTCCGCGGATCATTTTCCCCGGCCAGAGCGAATTCCTCCTTCTCCTCGCTGACCTCGATCTGCGCCGCCTCCATTTTGACGTAGTGGAGAATGACCGGGGCGAGAATCATGCCGGGGATACCCAGCACCCGTTCGCCGACGATCAATCCCAGCAGCGTGAGCCAGACCGGGTTCTTGATGCGGTCGCCGATAATCTTGCTGTTCAGGAAATACTCCAGCTTGTGCAGGATGACCAGGAATGCGAGCGCGGCCATGGCGAGCATGGGAGAAATCGTAAAGCCAATCCCGACGATCACGGAGTTGCTGATGATGTTTCCGATAATCGGCAACAGGCCGCACAGGAAGGTGACGCCTATGATGACGCTCGCGTAGGGCAATTTCACGGAGAGGACAAAAATGGCCGTCAGCGTCGTGTTGATCGCCGAGATGATGATTTGCGCGCCCATCACGGTCGCGAAGCTGTGATAGAGGTTCCGGAAGCGCGTCGTAATCTCGTCGCAGGAGAGCGTGTAAAGATTATTCTTCAACCGACGGCGGTCGCGTTCGATGTCCATCTGGGGATTGATAAACAGGCTGCCTGCCACGACGAGGCCGATGACCAGCAGCACGAACTGCATGGTGGTCGCTTTGGCGAAGTTCCCAAGGAAGTGGAGGTTCTCCTTGATCGCTTTGACCGCTCTTTGCTGCAAATCTTCCTTGGTGAGAGTGAATGGTTTCGCCGCTCCCGATTGCAATTCCTCTTTCGGGAGAGCCTCGGGGTTGTCAAACGGCAGCGGCAGTCGATTCTCTTCTGCGAACTGGACGATTCTCGGGATGGACTTGTCCGCGATCGCCGGCAACGCCTCGACCGCTTCCTTGGTGAAGTGGCCGAAGGCGTAAAGGATTCCCGTGACCAGCAGCGCGAAGATCGCGACCACCATCCATTTCTTGACCGTGGCATTGAGCGCGTCCAGGGCGGGCAGCAAAAAGAGCCCCGCGCTCAATCGATCGAGCGCGAAATACGCGAACAACACCGTGATCAAGGGCGTCGCCATGTGCGTCCAGCCCACGAGCACAAGGAGGCCGAAGATGAAAAGGTAGGAGAGCCGGGCAGGCCGTATCATATATCGAGTGTAATGTGTCCCGAAAGTTAGGTTTGGCAACCGGTTTTGGGAAGGGGAAAGGGAGTTTCGTTACATCGTTACATCGTTACATCGTTACATCGTTAAACTGTTAAATCTTTAAAGGGGGGGGGTAAACCCACTTAACCGGTTTAACGTTGTAACGCTTTTAACGACTTTGCCTAACCTAACGTGGTGTCGAATGCCGCAAGGCGCGGCCTGGTCTCGCGCCGGTATGCCGTCCGCGGTCCAATACGACCTGTCCATTCACGATCACGAATTCAATCCCTTCGCTGTATTGGAAGGGGTCTTCGTACGTGGAACGATCGATGACCCGCGCCGGATCGAAAATCACGATATCGGCGAACGCGCCAGGTTGGAGCAGGCCGCGATCACGGAGACCGAGTTTGGCGGCGTTCAGCGAGGTCATCTTCCGAACCGCGTCTTCCAGTCGGAGCAGGCCGCGCTCGCGCACATACACTCCCAGCACGCGCGGAAAGGTGCCGAAGTTGCGCGGGTGCGGATTTCCCCGGCGGAGCAGCCCCTCCGTCGCGTAGGCTGAACCGTCCGAGCCCACGGAACACCAGGGCTGGGCCAGCGCCAGATTCATGTCCTTCTCCGTGTGATGGGCGTAAACCGTGCCGACCGATCCGTCGTGCTCGATCAAGACCTCGCACAGAATGTCCAACGGATCCGGGCGCGGGGTCTTTCCCTCACTCCTCATCGCGATTACCCGGTCCATCGTCAACCCCTTGTAGCGGTTGTTCGCGCTGACGAGCATGCGGCTCCAATCGCCGCCGACGGCGGTGTAATGATTGTACCAGCCGGGGATGCCGCTCTGAATATCGTGTTTGAGCTTGGGCCGCAGGGCCGGATCTTTGAGCCGGGCCAGCATTTGAGATTTCCCGCCTTCGTGCGCCCACGGCGGGATGATGCTGGCGAGATCGTTGTTGCCCCGCGTGTAGGGATAGACATTGGCCTGGACATTGACGCCGCGCCGCCGCGCTTCGTCGATCAACGCCACGACTTCATTCATCCGGCCCCAATATTGTTGATCCGCGATTTTCAGGTGAAGAATGTCCAGCGGCACGTTCGCGCGTTCGGCAACTTCCACGACCTGCTTCACTGAATCGAAGACGCCGAGGCCTTCATCGTGAATGTGGCTCACGAAAATGCCGCCGAACTCGTGGACGACTTTGCACAACTCGACCAGGTCATCGGTGGTGGCAAGGGAGCCGGGCGGCATCATCAATTGGCTCGAAAGGCCAAAGGCGCCGTCACGCATCGCTTCCCCCACGAGATCTTTCATCTTCTGCAAATCCGCCGCCGTCGGGCGCTCGAAAGAATGGCCCATGACACTCTGCCAGACATTCCCTGCGGCGACATAGGAAACGACGTTCACCGACGTCCGCGCTTGATCGATCGCCGCGAGATACTCGCCCAGCGTCGTAATGACCGCGGGGCGATTCCCAATCCGCGCTTGCCGGGCGGGGAGTTTGCCTTTGAACGGACCGGCGGAAGTTCCCTCGCCGAAGACTTCGGTGGTGACGCCCTGGCGAATCTTGCTCTGCGCGTCCCCGTCTTCCAGCAACAACCATTCGGAGTGGGAATGCATGTCGATGAATCCGGGCGCGACCACCAGGCCGCGCGCGTCAATCTCCCGCTTGGCCGTGGCGGGCTTGGCGGTGCTGACGGACGCGATCCGATCACCGGCCACAGCCAGATCGCCGTAAAACCACGGATTGCCCGTGCCATCGACGATCTTGCCGCCACGGATCAGCAAATCGTAGTTCAGATCCGCGGCCTGGCCCGTGGCGGTGGTGAGAGCCCAGATCAGAGCGGCCAAGTTCCAGTGAATCTTCATTGGGTGCATGATTAATCCTTTGCTTGGCTGTTTCCGACCTTGCGTTCCAGCGCGCGGTAAATCGCCAGCAGGTCGCGGACTGCCATTCCGTCGAGGCCTTGAACGTCGCCGGCTACCAACTGCAAAAGTCGGACCGCTTCGGGGCCAACTTTCGGCTCGCCGTAGAAGTAGTCTCGGGCGTGGTGCACGAATTTCATCGCCCTGAACGCATTGAACCAGCGGAAGAAGCGGCTCCGGAAAGTGGCTTCGTTCGCGGTGTTCTGGCGAATCTCCTGCAGGGACTTCACGAAGTCTTCCTTGTCCAGAAAAGAGCGCATCGCCTTTGACGCAGCAGAGAGGAAATCTGGGTTTGAAATTGCGTGACCGTCGCAGAGCGCGGGGATGGCTAGGAAAAGCGTTCGCAAATCCAGAAAAGCTTCCAGCGGGTAAGTCGCGCGTTTCCCTTCTCGCAAAGCATCCAGCACGGCCTTCCCCGTGCCGAACGGGACGCGATCCGATGGACGCGGCGAAGGAATGACGCGTGTCGCCGTCAAATCGGCAAACGCGCCGAGCGGGATGATTTTTTGCAGGAAGTAGAAATCCTCGCCGGCCTGCCGCCTATTCATGCCGCCTTGGCTTTTATAGACGTTAGCTCGCACGGCCATGCAGGAGCCAAGCGTGTGGTGGGCATGAGGAAATCCGGCGTAACGCAGCGCTTGATTGTAAAAACGGAGGTGAAGCTCGTAGGCTGCGATCGCGTCATAGACTTCCGCCTCCAGGGAACCTTCCAGAGGATGCTCGAAATAGACACTGCAACCGGGACAACGCGGATGATCGAGAAAATGCCGTTCAATCGCCGTCAGGTAGTTGGCGTCGCACTGGCAATCCGCGTCGAAGCCGACGATGATCCCTCTCGGCTTGCCCAACTGATCGAACCGCCGCGCGGCCTCGTCCATGCCGATTTTTCGCGCCAGACCGACGCCCGCGTGCTTCGGCGGCAGGTCCGGAAGATGAAGCAAGTGGAAGCTCAGGCGAGGGTCCGGATGCTGCGCGATCCAGTCGGAAGCCTTCTGAAAGCTTCGCTCATTCTGCTCGCGAACCGCCGCGTCACAACTCGCCGGAGAATTGAGAACCACGATCACTTCGACGGCGCCGGCGGGCCGGTCGCAATTCCAAAGCGATCCGAGACTGCCGATCAAATCCGGCTCGTTGAAGCACGGGATGACGACCACCAGGCCCAGCTCAGGATGCGGCGGCGCGGCAATTTGTCCTTCGCAAAAACCGAAGCGCTCGTAATAAGTGTCCGGACACATCTTTAGGAACGTCGAAGATGGTCGGACGACGCGAGGGCTTCCGTCAAATGCCATTTTAGCGCCTCAAAAGGAGCGTCAAGGGTCTGTGCAAAAATCTGGCCATTGACAGATCACCGGCTGTCAGACAGTTTGTCAGGCATGAAAGTCACCTCCCGCGAATTTCAGCGTGATTTCAGCCGCATGCGAGAAGCCGCGGCCACCGGCGAACTCGTCTATGTGACCTCCGGAGATCAGGAATTCCTCTTCCAGCGCGTCCAACCCAAGACCTGGCAAGGCGCGCTGAAAGGCAAGGCCAAGATCCTTGGTGAGCTTTACAGCACCGGGCTGGAATGGGAGTCGGCCAAATGACCCATTTGCTGGACACGCATGCCTGGATCCAACGCGCCTGCGACGAACCTGTGCCGCCATTGGTGGAGCGCACGTTAACGGCTCACGCCGACGCTTTGGCACTCGCGGACATTTCGTTATGGGAGGCGGCGAAGCTCGTCGAATTGGGCCGGCTGCAACTGTCGATCCCGCTGGCGGAGTTCTTCCGGCTGGCTGTTACTCCCGAATTGACCGTGTTGCCCGTGACGCCCGCCATCGCCGAACGCGTGACCTCGTTGGAGTCGTCCGGATTTCACAAGGATCCGGCCGATCAACTGATTGTCGCCACGGCGTTGGCGCATGGTCTGCGTCTCATCAGCAATGACATGCGCATTCATCAGTGGCGAGGCGTGCCGATCCTCTGGCGAACGAGCCGAGGATGACTCCCAGAACCCCCGGCGTGAAGTCCTCCGTGAAACTTGCCCCGGTCTCCTGGCCCCGTATCATCCGCGCCGTGGAAAAGGTCCGGGAGCGGTTGTTGCGCGCCGCACGCGCGCTGGAATCGGCAGGTGTTCCCTACGCCGTCGTGGGGGGCAACGCCGTTGCCGCCTGGGTTTCCCGCGTGGATGAAGCGGCGGTGCGCAACACGCGGGACGTCGATATTCTGTTGCGCCGCGGGGACCTGGACAGCGCCAAGGCGGCGTTGGAAAGGGCGGGATTCATTTACCGCCGCCTGGCGAGCCTTGGAAAAGCCGGCACGCTGGACATCTTTTTGGATGGCCCGACAGCCAGCGCCCGAGACGCCGTTCACATCGTGTTTGCTTCCGAGAAGGTGCGTCCGGACAGCCCCGCGCCCGCGCCCGGCGTGGACGAAGCAGAGGCCGGCGACCAGTTCCGGCTGATTACACTTGAGGGTCTGGTCCGGATGAAGCTCGCCGCATTTCGCGACCGTGACCGCACGCACTTGCGCGACTTGATTGAGGTGGGATTGGTGGATCGGCACTGGCTCGAACGATTGCCGCAGCCGCTGGCGGAGCGGCTGCAGACCCTGTTGGATTCGCCTGAAACTTAAACGAGAATCTCTCTGACGATTCGCCCGGCGACATCGGTCAGCCGAAAATCGCGGCCGTCGAACCGATACGTGAGCTGCTCGTGGTCCAGTCCGAGCAAGTGCAGGATCGTGGCGTGCAGGTCGTGCATGTGAACTTTGTCCTTCACCGCGAGATGGCCGAACTCGTCCGTCTCGCCGAAAGCAAATCCGGCCTTCAAACCGCCACCCGCAAGCCAGACCGTAAAGCCGCCGGGATTATGGTCGCGGCCGGTACCGTTCTTCTCGGCGTAAGGCGTGCGGCCAAACTCGCCGCCCCACCAGACCACGGTGTCTTCGAGCAACCCGCGCTGCTTGAGATCGGCCAGCAGGCCGGCAACGGGTTTGTCCACCGCGCGCGCGTGATCGGCGTGTTTCGGCAAATTGGAATGCTGGTCCCAGGCCGGGTTGGCGGTGTTATCGCCGTAAGTAACCTGGACGTAGCGCACGCCGGCTTCGCACAGGCGGCGCGCCATCAGACATTGGCGGCCGAAATTGTCCGTGGCCTTTTCGCCAATCCCGTACAAGGCGAGCGTGGCGGGAGATTCCTGAGCGAGGTCGAGCGCGCCGGGCGCGTGGTTCTGCATGCGCCAGGCGAGTTCGAAGGAGTTGATGACCGCTTCGATCTCGAAGTCGCCCGGGTTTCGCTTCAATTGCTCGGCGTTCAATTCGCGGATCATTTCGAACTGCCGCCGCTGTGCTTCCGGCGAAACGGAAAGATTGGAGAGATTGCGAATGGTGGCTTCGCTGGCCGGCGCGCCCGCCCGGCCAATGGCCGTGCCTTGATACACCGCGGGGAGGAACGCATTGCCGTAGTTGCGCGGACCGCCATTGCCGCCGGACGGACTGAGCGTCACGAAGCCCGGCAGATTGTCGTTCTCCGTGCCCAACCCGTAGGTCACCCACGAACCCATCGAGGGGCGAATGAAGTTGGTGGAACCGCAGTGCAGGAACAGCGTGGCCGGCCCGTGCGCCACGCCCTCGGTGTGCAGCGAGTGGATGAAGCAAAGATTATCCACGTGCCGGGCCATTTCGGGAAAAAGGTCCGACACCCAGCGCCCGCTCTGTCCGTGCCGCGCGAACTTCCAGAGGGGCTTCATGACGCGCTGAGGCGTGGCGCGTTTGCCGATGTTAGCGATGGTGCGCGCGTCGTCGAAGCTGAGCATCTTCCCATCTTCATTGTCCAGAATGGGCTTGTAGTCGAAAGAATCGACGTGGCTCGGCCCGCCTTGCATAAAAATGAAGATGACGCGTTTGGCGCGTGCGCGAAAGTGCGGGATTTTCGGCGCGAGAGGATTTGCCGCGGCAGCGCGTTGGGCAGCCAGGCCCGCCAGCGCGAGGTAACCGAAGCCGCACGCGGCGGTTTTCAACGCCTGGCGGCGGGTGATGGGCTGGCTGAAGTCAAACATGTCGGGAATTGGCTTAACTTAATCGTCAGCGAAAATTTACGGGAGACAGTGACTCCGGTCAAATGATCGCGGCGAACGGGGGTGTCTTAGAGCCTGTCTGAAAAATGGGTGAAACGGGCTACCAGCCCGTGTTTGGCGGCAACCTGCCGCCAAAAGGCCCGGCGGGCTGGTAGCCCGCCGCACCCCACGACAGCTTCCTGTTCTTCATCTCGCCGAGGTAAGCTTGCAGTTCGGTATCCGCCAGCTTGCCGAGGAACGCCGCCGACGGCTCAATCGCCTCAAAGCCAAATTGCGCTGCCCATTCGATCTCTTTGCGCGGATCGCCGCGCACGCCGATCATCCCGCAAGACAGGGCAATCGTGAATTTCCGACCGGGGCCTGGCGTCTCCGCGGCCCGAGCAAACGAAGCCGCCAACCCAAAGCCGGCGAGTGTTGATGTCTTCAGGAAAGATCTCCGATCCAGGGTCTTCATGGGGTGGTTCATAGCCTTTTGACGGTTGAATCGCCATCCTTTATTCGGCACTCACCGAAGCGCGAGAATTGATGCGCAAATTTCCCAAAATTTTTTACCAGCCACTCAACACGTAGCGCAGTACGCTTGTTTTAGGGCTAGTGATGTGTCTCAAGCGGGGCAGAGTCTCAACAGAAGGCAACGAAGCCAACGAAGTCTTTGTTCGTTGCGCTCCTGTCCGTTAACACGACGCATTTTCGCGAGGATTTCTGACCGCGGATTTCGCGGATGGGCGCGGATCAGACTGATTCCTATCGGCGTGATTCGCGTAATCCGCGGGTTTAGTGAGTTGCGCTTCGCCACGCCGTGAAATCGGTCGGTTCTCCCTCACCCGAACCCCTCCGCTGGGGGGCGCATGCCCTCGTAGGGAACGCCGGAAGGCTTGATGACCATCAGGCCGCGCGCGCGGTCAATGCCGCTCGCGTTGCCCCAGGTCTCGATGACCAGGCCGCGCTCTACCAGGTCGTGATTGGCCCGCCAGACGTCAGTTTTGAGTGCTGCAAGCATCACGCTCCTCTCAATTCCTGGCCTTACTCCGAATGTCGATGAGCTGTTTCATCACCGGATAAAGGTTGCCGCTCCACTCCTGCGTGCCGAAGGCGTCGTGCAGTTTTCTGTAAAGCGCATAAAGGTCCCTGTAAACCTCCGCGTATTTCGGATTTGGCCGGAACACGCGCGGCTTCAGCGCCGTCATCGCCTTTTGCGCCGAGGCATAATCGCCATAAGCACCGGCCACCACGGCGCCGGCGATTGCGGCGCCCAGCGCGCAGGTCTGGGCGGAGCGCGAAACCATCATCGGACGTCCTGTCACATCCGCGTAAATCTGCATGACCAGCGGGTTCTTTTCCGCGATGCCGCCGCAGTTCACGACTTGTTCCACCTTCACGCCGTATTCCTCGAAGCGATTGATGATGGTCAGGGCGCCAAAGGCCGTCGCTTCGATGAGCGCGCGGTAAATCTCCGCCGGCGTCGTGTAAAGGGTCTGTCCCAGCAGCAAGCCGGTCAGGCGTTGATCCACGAGGACCGTGCGGTTGCCGTTGTTCCAATCGAGCGCGAGCAATCCCGATTCGCCTGCCTTCAGCTTGGCGGCTCCCGCCGTGAGCGCCTCATGCGAGCCGAGCTTTCTTCCGCCCGGCTGGAGGTAGTTCACAAACCAATTGAAAATGTCGCCGACGGCCGACTGTCCGGCTTCGAGTCCAAAGTGACCCGGCAGGACGCTTCCGTTGACAATGCCGCAAAGCCCCGGCACGTCCGCCAGCGGCTGATCGAGGGGCACCACCATCATGTCGCACGTGCTGGTGCCAATAATCTTCACCAGCGTGCCGGGCGCGATGCCGCTGCCCACGGCGCCCAGATGCGCGTCGAATGCTCCGACTGCCACCGGGATGCCCGCGCGCAATCCCGTGCGGCGCGCCCAATCCTCCGTCAAATCGCCCGCCGCGCGATCGATGGTGTGCGCTTGGGGCTGCAGCCGCGCGCGAAGCTCGCCCAGCTTCGGATCGAGCGCCCTTAGAAACTCGGCGTCCGGGTAGCCGCCCCAATCGTCGTGGTACATCCCCTTGTGCCCGGCGGCGCAAACGCCCACGGTCAGCTTCTCGGGCGCTTCGGTGCCCGTGAGCATGGCTGGCACCCAATCCGCGCATTCGACCCACGAGTAAGCGGCGTCGAACACGCCGGGCGCCGTGCGCAGGCAATGCAGAATCTTGCTGAAAAACCATTCGCTCGAATACGTGCCCCCGCATTTGGCGAGATACTGCGGCCGAAGCTCCTTCGCCTTCGCCGTGATTTCCTCGGCTTCAGCCACCCCTGTGTGATCCTTCCACAACCACGCCATTGCGGACGGATTTTTGGCAAATCGCTTGTCGAACGCGAGCGGTCTGCCCTTCTCATCTACCGGGATCGGCGTGCTGCCGGTCGTATCGACGCCGATCCCGATGACCTGTTCGGGGCGGAAGCCACGCACGTTTCGCCTGGCGCCGGCGAGAGCTTTCTTGATCGTGACTTCGGCGCCCTTGACGTAGTCGGCCGGATGCTGGCGCGCGAGATTCGGATCGCGCGCGAGGATCACACCGACCTCGCCGTGCTCGTAATTCCAGACGGCCGTGGCGACCTCCTTGCCGTTGGCGGCGTTGACGATCAACGCGCGCACCGAATTGGTGCCGTAATCAAGTCCGAGGGTGTATTGGGCGCTCATGTCTCCGCTTCCTGCTCAAGCATCCACTCCCAAGCCGGCCTCACGGCCACGCCTTTGGGTGCGTCCGCTTGAGCCGCCATTGAGTCCGTGCCCGTCAGGGTCAGCACCAGTCCTTGTGCGCGGCGATGCGCCGGCAAGGCATCCGCGAGCGCCCGAAACTCGCGCTCACGCGTCGCCTGGTCTGACAGATCCGTCGCGACCTGGATCAGGGTCAGCCGGCCATTCCAACTGCGCGCCAGGAAATCCACCTCGTAACCGGACGGTGTGAACACGTAGCTCGTCCCGCACTTGCGACGATCCAATTCGACCAACACGGCGGTTTCCAGAGCGTGCCCTGGGTTCGCCTTGCCGCTGCGGTCAAAGGCTGAAATCAAGGCCGGGTCGATAGGATAGACTTTGCGGGGATTGACCTTTCGCTGGCGCTCGGAAGTGGTGGCGAGCGACACGAGACGCACCAGGAAAGCGTCCTCCAGGTGGGCCAGCATGTGGTGCAATGCTTCTCGCGCCACGGCCACGTTTTGAGAACGCAGGTCGTTGTAGAATTTCGTGACGCTGAACGGCCCTCCAGCCGCCCCAAGCAGATGCCGCACGAGCCGCCGCAAAGCCACCACATTGGTGATCCCGTAGCGCTCCATTACATCGCGAAAGACCACCGTGTCCGCGTAACCTTGAAGCAGACCGACGCGCTCGGCCGCCGGCAGCCCTTGGGCTTCCGGGAATCCGCCGGTGTCCAGATATTCCCGGAAGGACCGCTCCAGTCTTGACCGCTCCGCCTTGCTCGTAAACGACGGCCGCGCCGGGCGTTCGGCGCCGTGATGTTGAAGATACTCCGCAAAACTAAATGGAAACACAACCGTCTCCGTCCCGCGCCCCCGGAGTTCCGTCGCAACCTCTCGGCTCAGCAGCCGTGCGGAGGAACCGCTGACGAAGATCTCCACTTTCTCTGAATCGTGAATTCGACGGACGAATAATTCCCACCCGCGAATCTGTTGAATCTCGTCAAAAAAGAAAGTGACCCGCTGTTGATCACGAAATTGCGGACACAACACGAAGTACTCTTCGAGCACCCAGCCTAATTGCCTGGCCTCCAATCCGGCCAGGCGCTCGTCCTCGAAATTGAAATAGACCAAGGCTTTGCGCGGTGTTCCGGCCGCCAGGCGATCCTGAAGGCATTGATACAGAAACCAGGTTTTGCCCGCGCGCCTCATGCCGATCACGGCGTGGACCTTGTTCGGAATGGCGGGCAGTCTGGCCTCGCGCCGCGTCATTCGCGGCGGCTTCAATGCCAGCGCCTCAACTAATTTCTGTCGGATTACGTCTCGCATCTTGTCCTTTTAAGAAGGCCAAAATCGCATGAAATTAGACTTCTTAAAAGGCTAATATTGGCCTAATCCACGTCGAGGCCGGCAACCCATGAGCATCGAACTTTGCTGGAAGCGAGAGGGGGATCGTGTGCGCCTTTGAGAACAATCCTCCGAGAATGTCTGCCTTGTCACCGTGGACCTCCGTCATGCTGAAGTTCTGATCCGAGGGGAGAAGTACGCGATCCACTTCCCGGAAATCACCCCGGAAGCCCGAGCCTGCTTCGCCGACCATGCCATTCGTCTCACGCTAAAGGCGACGTGCGTTGTTCGGTCATCTTCTCGCCGCGCGACGGCGATGGCATCTATGTTCGGAGCAGACTGTGCGGTCGCCAGTGCGCTGGGCGTCAACGAAGACGCGGCGCGCAAACGCGTCGGCAGCGCTCTGGAGAAACTGGCTCAGTTCTTTCGACGCCGCGGCTTCAAAACGGCGACGAGCACGGCGCTCGCTGCGGTTTTGGAACCCACGGCAGTTTCCGTGTCGGCGGCCACAGCGGCCTTGGTTGGGAACGCCGCGCTTCAAGCAGCCCCACCCGCGTTGGCCGGCGCGGGGCTTCTTTTGGCTCGTCTGGCAAGTTTGCCATCAGGCAGAAGAGCGCCAGCGCCTGAACGACGCGTTTGGCAGTACGCGAGAAGAATTTGCAGCCTGGGAGAGGTCGAGTCTGCGGCGGGAGGAAACGCAAGGGGACAGGCTGGTGCGCCTGACGATTCCGCCAAACCCGGAACTGGCCGTGGGTCTGTCGAACCGACTCGCTGCATTGCTCCTGACAACCTTGGGTCAGCAGCGCTCGGAGTTGCTCCAGCGTTTCTCCGCAGATTGGTTTGCTATGGAAGATGTATTATGGTCCGCCCGTGAGTGAAACCTTGACCATCCGGCTGGGAGAGAAACTGGCCAACGCTCTCCGGGAGCAGGCACGGCAGACGGTTCTTACCCAGGGCGAAATCGCGCGCCGGGCCTTGGAGTCGCACCTGCATCGCGGCGATCAACTGACGGTCATGCGACACCATTTCGGAGCTGTAAAAGGACCGTCCGACCTGAGCACCAACAAGACCTATCGCCGCTCCTGAAGAAAAAGGCGGGAATGAACGCGATTTGATTCCCATGGTTGCGCCACCGCCTTGACTCTTCCGTTGCACAAACGGCAACAGAACTTTGATTTCATCCGTGCCCTGGTGCGCGGATTCGCGCTTGGCCGGTTGACCCGAACGATCAAGGCTCCGCAACGAACCCGTGATACCGCGCCATCCAGTAGGGCAACAGATACGCCGCGCCGTCGTCCTCGTGCCGTCCATCTCCGCCGCTGTCCGGAACGTAGGGATTTGAATTCCACTTTTGAAAGTTGCGCTCGTCCGCCGGGAGCACGTGGGCGAGTTGGCGGCGCGCGAATCGATCGGACCGAGGCTCGAACACCACGTCCGCGCGGTGGCTGTTCCGCATTCGCCAGGTGCGGCGGTCCGTGGGAATTTCCCGGAGATTCCGGATGCCGGCTTCGAGGTCGGCGTGGTTCGGATCGATGGTCGCGTAGGTGAAAATGTAGAAACTGGGACCCTCCGGCGCGACGACCTGGTAATCGCGCCGCACGGCCGCGTGCAGCGCCGCGCGAAGCACCGGGTCTTTCTCCAATTGAAGGATCGGATACCAGGCGACGAACGCGAGCTGGTCGTCCGAGTGGTTCACTTCGTCTGGGAAAACCTTTTTCGTGAGCAACACATTGCTGAGGTAACGGTGTTCCAGAATGAGTTTCTTGTAATGGGCGAAATATTTCGGGTCGCCCGTGATGTAGTGGGCCACTTTGAGGAACGAGAGCATCTGGAGCGAGTTCAGGCCGTTCTCGAGATAATGCTCCGGGTCGTCGTTCAGGTTCTCCGGATTCCAGAACCCCCAGAGCGTGCGTTTGCCGGTCCAGTCGATAAGCTGGTAATTGTGGTCCAGAAGGTAGTCCGTGATTTCGCGCACTTGTTGGACGCAGCGCTCGCGCTCGGTGGAATCGTGTTTCGCGATGTGCTCCCAGAAGGTGAAGAACGCCAGGTAATGCCCATCGATCTCGTCGCTCGAAGTATCGCTCTTCCAGTACAGCTTGCCGTCCGGCGTGGGGCGCCATTGCTTGCTCTTGGTCCGGCCTTCCTCGGCGGTCACGACGCTGCGCGCCACGAGTCCGGGCGTGCCGGACGCGTCCTGCAGCATATAGAGCGCGTGCATGCTCTGCGTCGCCGACGCTTTGGCGGCGGCGTCTTGGGTCGCGCCGAAGCAAAGTGACATGGCGGCCACGTGATACGCGGTCCAGAGACCGTCGTTGTCGTTGTCGCCAATCGTGTGCGAGGCGGGATTTTCGGCATCGTTCAACATGGATTCCGCCACGAGACCAAAGCGGCGGTGGCGCTCGTTAAGGCGCTTTTCAATGGCGCGAGCCTTTTCCAGCAAGGTGGTTTTCACCAACGCGATCCGGCTGACCCCGGCAGCCGTGGCGAAGAAAGGCGTCCCGTCGGGCGCGCACGCCACCGAGAGAACACGGTCCTCCGGAAGGTAACGCCGTCCCGCGCGGTAAAACCATTTGCGATCCGGCGCGTCGGGCCCGTAAAAGATCGCGCCTTCCGAAGTGCCGATCCACAGGTTGTCGTCCTTGTCCACGGCCAGCGCTGTGATGTCCTCGACAGGCAACCCCTCGCGGCCGCAGAGGTGCCGCCACTTGCCGTCCGCCGGCCGCACGCTGAGTCCGAGCGGCGTGCCGATCCAGAGGGTGTCCTTCGAGTCCACGGCGAGGGCGGTGATGCGGGTGGAGAGCGGCCCGTCCACACCATAGTGCTCGTGCTTGAGGGCCCGCGCTTCGGGCGGGGTCTTGTGGTAAAGGCCGGAATCCGAGCCGAGCCAGATTCCACTCCGGGTGTGCACCCACGAGGTCGCTTTGGTCCCTGGCGGAATCCCCGGGGGAGCGGAAGGTGCGGTTTCGGCCGTTTGCCATTTGCCATCGCGGTCGCGACGGAGGGGGCCGGAGTCCGTCACGACCACGAGTAATCCGTTCTCATCAAAGCGGACGGATCTCACGCCGTTCGTTGGGGCGCCCGGCAAGTTCTCGCGGACGTGTTCAATGAACGGCAGAACGCGGATGGGCAATTGCTTGGGCTTCCCAAGCGGTTCGAGCGGGCCGACGACATTGGCCAGGGGAACTTTCGCTCCGAGAAGCTCGCTGTGGTTCGCCGCGGAAATCGGAATCAACGACGTTCCGAGAAGGACGGCGAGCGCACATCTCAACTTGTGAGCACCAAGCTGAACTGCGCTCCCTTTCCCCTCTCCCTGCCCTCTCCCCAAGGAGAGGGTGGCACCATGGCCATCAGGGTTTGAAGGCAGGGCATGGGGAGCTTCCTGCGCGGGATAGAATTCCTCCCTCTCCCCAAGGGAGAGGGCCGGGGTGAGGGGAATAGGAGCGTCGAATCTGAATCGACGCTCAAATACCAGGTTGTGTCTGAAGCCAAGAGAAAAGTGATGAGTCATGCGGGGATTAATCCGGGACGCGGTGGAACGCGGCCTTGGTTTAAGTTCCTCAATTCCGCGTCTGCTGCACGATCAAGTAATCGGCGCCCTGCGCGCGAACCCATGTCCCGCTGAAGGCGAATCCGTTTTTCTGCCAGCTCAGTGAGAACGCCGTCTGCGGATTCTCGACCTTGGTGTCGCCCATCTTGGATTCCACCAATTGCACGGCCTGGGCGACGGGAAGGTTCGAAACTCCCGGATCGCCGACCTGCAGACCATTCGGCAACGCCAGCGGCGTCGGCGACACCACGACCCATTCATAAAAACCAATCGTCGGGTCCGGCACACCGCCATCGCCGAAGCTGAGAACTTTGGCCCCGGCGGAAAAGGCGAGTCCGGAGTTCCTTCCCAGTTTTTGCAGTGCGGCTTCGGGCGTGGCGACCGGCGGCTCGACGGGCAAAGCTTGCGGCGCTGGAGCGGGAGCCGGCCGTTCAGCCGAATGGGCAGGGGCGACAGCCTGCGGAGGAGGAGCTGGCCGAGGGGCGGCCGCGGATTTTTCCGGGGCCGACACGCTGGGAGAAGCTGGCGGCTGCAGCGCCGCGCCGGCTTGCGACGGCACCGGTTCGCGGCGACCCAGGAGCGCCAACAAAAGTACGCCCGCAGCCAAAGCGACCAAGACAAGCCAAACGTTTCGATTCATGAGTCACGAAGCCAGTTTTGCATTTCTACGGTGGGCAGGAGCGTAAGGCCGGATCAGACCACGGCGCAAGGAAAACTCCTGGCGCAACTTTGAACTTTGAACTTTGAACTTTGAACAAACTGATCTGCCGGCGTAGGGTCATGACCGCCCAAAAGCCCATGACCACTCACCTTCGCCTCTCCTGTCTTTTGGCCGCGAGCCTCGTCGCCATCGCGCCTTCCCTTCTGGCCACCGTCGCCCGCATCGAAATCAATTCCCGCGAGCCGTACGCCCAGGGACGCGCTTTCGACGAGATTGGACCGTACGAACGGTGCCGCGGCCAGGCCTTCTTCGCGGTTGATCCGAAACATCCGGCGAATCAGACGGTCATTGACCTGGGACTGGCACCGCGCAACCCCGCCGGCCTGGTCGAATTTTCAGCCGATGTCGAATGGCTCGCGCCCAAAGATCTGGCCAAAGCCAACGGCGCAGTTCTTTACGACGTGAACAATCGCGGCAACAAGGTCGCGCCCGGCATGTTCAATACCGGCGCGGACGAATTCCTGATGCGCAAAGGCTACGTTGTGCTCTGGAGCGGGTGGATCGCGCAAACTCAGCCGGGTGAAGGACGATTGCGCCTGCGCGCTCCGCCCGCCTTGCAAGATGGCAAACCGCTGGTCGGATTGGTGCGCGCGGAAGTCGTGCCGGAAACAGCGGCAGACCGGCACACGCTGGCGCAATGGGCCAATCAAGGCTCCTTCGAGCCAACCGAACGCGGCGAACGCGACGCCGTGCTCACCTGGCGGTTGCGCGAGAAAGATGCGCGCATCACGATCCCGCGCGAACAATGGCGCTTCGAGAAACGTTGGATTGAAGTCAATGGCGAGCGCGGCGAGATGCCGCAGATCGACCTGGTCCTGCCCGCCGGTTTGCAGCCGGGCTACATTTACGAAGTGGTTTATGAAGCCCAGGGTTCGCTCGTGCAAGGTCTCGGTCTGGCCGGGATTCGCGATCTGGTGGCGTTCCTGAAATACGACGCCTCCGACCAGAACCCATTCGTCAGCGCCGGCGCAAAATCCTCGGCGATGAAGTTCGCTTACGGTTTTGGCGTTTCTCAATCCGGACGCTGCTTGCGCCAGTTCCTGTACGACGGCTTCAACGCGGACGAACAAGCCCGGCAAGTTTTCGATGCCGTGATGCCGCACGTCGCCGGCGGCGGCCTGGGCTTCTTCAATCATCGCTTCGCCTCCCCCACGCGGCACAATAGCCAGCACGACAATCATCTCTTTCCGGCTGACCAATTCCCGTTCACGTACGGAGACGAACGCGATCCCTTCTCCGGACGTGAGGACGGCATCCTGCGCCGTGACCGCGCGCGCGGCACGGTGCCGAAAGTCATGCACACGCAAAGCAGCAGCGAGTACTGGCACCGCGCCGGTTCGCTGGTCCACACGGACCCGACCGGCGTTCGCGATTCCGTGTTGCCCCGCGAAGTGCGCGTCTATTGTTTCGGCGGAACACAACACGGCGCGGGCAGCGGCAAACCGGGCTCTGCGCCCGACCGCGGCCAACTCATCGGCAATCCCGCTGATTATCGCCCGCTACTGCGCGCCTTGCTCACGGCCCTCGATCAGTGGGTGCGCACGGGCCAAGAACCGCCGGCCAGCGTTTATCCGCGCATTTCCGATGGCACGCTGGCCGGCTGGCGCGAAAAAGAGAGCGGCTGGAGCGCGCTTCCCGGCGTTCGTTACCCCGAAGTCATTCACACGCCCGAATTTCTCGATCGCGGTTCGGAGTTTTTTCCGCGCCGCCGCTCGACCATCGAACCGCCCATCAGTCGCGGACTGTATGGCGTGAAAGTCCTGGCCTGCGGCGCTGACAACAATGAACGGGGCGCGCTGCTCATCCCGGCGGTCGCCGTACCCGCGGGCACTTACACAAGCTGGAACCTCCGCAGCCGCGCCCACGGCGCCGAGAACGAACTGGTCTCATTGGCGGGTGGCTACGTGCCGTTCGCGAAGACGGCCGCCGAACGCGAACGACTCGGCGACCCGCGTCCGTCCTTGCGCGAGCGCTATCGGTCTTTCGACGATTACTCCCGTCAATTCCGCGCCGCTGCCGAAGCGCTGATTTCCAAACGCTGCCTGCTCGCCGAGGAACTCGAATCGCAGATGAAATCGATCGAGTGGGTGCGGCCGAATTTCGATTGAGGCCTGGAGTGCGCGGATGCAGCGCAGCGAAGTCACTGCTTTGAAGTTGGTAGTCGTGAGGCCCTCCTCAACTCGTCCACGCAAGGTTTCAGGCGGTGCGACTCTCCACAGCCGATAAAGCAAAAGGCAGTTGTCTGCTCCTTCGTTTCTCGCTGCATCGACACGCCCTTATCGCGCCGCACGCACGTCGTAGCACCAGAGCGTTCCGTGATCACGGATGTAAAGGTTCCCGTTGGCGACCACGGGATAGGCCCAGGACTTCTCGCCCGGAATGGTGTGCTTCGGCTGATCGGGCGTCGAGTACCCGGAGCCAAGGTCAGTGACTCGCCACCGGAGCTTCGGCCCTTCTTTCGGTCATTCTTTGAGGAGACCGGTTTCCTGGGAAACACCGTTTCGGTGCGGCCCGCCCCATTGCGGCCAATCAGAAGCCGCGGCAGACAGGGCGACCAGGAGCGTGAGAAACCCACAGATTTGAATTTGGCGATTCATAGACATAAGGAACATGATGTTTGTCGGCAAACGGACCGGAAAGGGAATCCCATCAAGCGTCGCCGGAGACAAACAAAAAATTCAGGGCTGGCCGCTTTGCCGTTTTGCCGTTGACGGTGGATCGAGCCGCGGCGCACAATCCCAAGCCGTGGCGCTATCAGATTTCCAACCGCAGGCAGTTCCGGTTTCGGGAGGCGGTTCTGCCGCGATTGAAAGCGAAGCCAGATCAATCAAGGAGACACCTGAGGATTGCTCCCGGGACCGGGTGTCGATCGCCGCTCCGCGCGGCACATAGGAGAACCATCGCATGAAACATCATTCCCGCTGGGCCGGCGCGCTCGCGCTGGCGCTCATCGCCGCTTCCATTCCAACCCAGGCCGGCGTGATCCTCATCAGCACGCGCAACCCGCAAGACACGCAGTTCGGCACGGAATTCGTCACCGACGAAAAAGGTCCGGGCATGGTCACGCCCGGCGACGTCGCCATGGCGTCCAGGCTCTCCGATTACGGCTACGCCTGCCGGCTCATCCTCGACAAATTGCTCGGCCCGGCCGCGAGCACGGTCGGGCAGGATCCGCAAAACTTTCTGCAACCCTCGAACAAGGAATTTGCCCCCAGCCTGGTGATCATGTCCGGCAGCGGGGGCTCGGCAGACACGCCGCCTCCCCCACCGGGCATTCCGGTGATGATGGGCGAGCACGTGTGCCTGGGCAACAATTCCGGGCGCCAGGGCAGCATTTTCATGTACAACGGGACCGCCAGCAGCGACCCGAATGAAGCGAGCACGCCTCCCGCGACCAAGTATATGAAAGTCGTCGCGCCGGATCATCCAATCATGGCGGGCATTCCGTTGGACGCGCAGGGCCGCGTGAAGATTTTCCGCGAGCCGTATCCGGAGGAGGAATCGCACGTGCCCACGGGGGGCAAACGAAATTTTGAGTATCGCTGGTGCACGCAAGTGAAAGCCGACGCGGCCGCCGGCGCCACGGTGCTGGGAGTGCTCGACGGCGCCGACGATCGCGTTTGCCTGGCGGTGGTTGAGAAAGGCGGCACGCTGGCCAACGGGGAGAAAGCCTCCGCCCGCCTCGTGCACATGTTCACCAACGAACAAGGTTCGGGCGGGTCGCGCCGTGTTTTCATGGCGGTCACGGAAATCGGGCAAGTGATTTTCGTGCGCGCGGCGAAGTGGGCCATGGGCGAGGAACTGCCGCGCTACAAGGCGTTGCGGATCGTGGAGGCGAAGGCGGCAGGGTTGCAGGGCGTCAAGCTGACCTGGGAAAGTTCGGCGAAACAGAATTACCGCATCCAGGCCAGCACCGATCTCAACGCGTGGAACACGGTGGTGGATGACGTGGCGGGCGCGGATGGCGTTTTGAGCCGCACGCTGGAAGTCGGCGCCGTTTCGCAGGCGATGTTCCTCCGCGTCGCATCGCTGCCGTAAGTTCGCGCTACAGTTCAAATGGGGAGCGCACGCGCCCCCGCGTGCCGTGGTCGGCGCCCTCGCCAACCACATCCTTCCGCACAAAGGCGCCTCCCGGAGAACGGTCGCGACAACCGATGGACAAATCCGTGTTGCCTAAGTGGAGGTTGATGAAATCATGCGGCGGATTCCCAAAGGCCGATTGATCACGATCAATGAAATTCGCGGCGTTCTGGCCAAGAAACATCGCGTGGACATCGCCTGCCCGATTACCACCGGCATCTTCGCCTGGATTGCCGCGCACGCCGCCGAGGAAGCCGCGGCCGAAGGACGGAAACGCGTCACGCCCTACTGGCGGACGCTCAAGTCCGGCGGGGAACTGAACGCCAAGTATCCGGGCGGAATTCCGGCGCTGCGCGAGCGGCTGCAAGCGGAAGGCCATCGCGTGGTCCAGAACGGCAAGCGGCATTGTGTGGTGGATTTTGAACGAGCCCTCTTCGCTCCACCGGTATGAAGGATCTGCGGTTCATCGCCACTCTGAGAGGCCGAGGGTTTGGTGGACGACCGCTGTTCCCCCTCACACCCCGGCCCTCTCCCTTGGGGAGAGGGGGAACCCGTCGTTGTCCGTCGGCCAATCCGCGCGCCAAGACCTGCTCCAGCGCGGCAAACGACGTTCCCTCTCCCTGAGGGAGAGGGTGAGGGTGAGGGGAAGAGGGCGGACGAAAACCAGTTGACTTGGAGATGAACCGAACGCGTCAGCCGGCAGTCGAGACAAACCGCGAACTGTGCTTCGCGATTTTCGGCGCGGGCTTCTGGTCGCAGTTTCAGCTTGCGGCTCTGCGCGGTGAGAACTCAGCCGAAACGACCGGCGAAGATAATCTGAAAACGCTCCGTTTGGTCTATGCGGCCTACGACTCAGCGAAGACCCGCAAAACTGTCCATCTGAGCGATGCAACGATTTAACCCCTTTAACGATTTAACGATGGGTTGCGGTTCCTTGCCAAGCCGCGTGTCGAGCGATAGAGTCGCCGCCCGAAACGAAGAAACCTGAAATGAAGTCTATGCCATCCGCGTTTCCAAAAATTTCCAAGATTCAATACGAAGGCCCTCGGTCCAAGAATCCGCTCGCCTTCAAGCATTACAACCCGCACGAGCTGGTCGAAGGCAAACCGATGAAAGATCATCTCCGGTTTTCCGTCGTCTATTGGCACACGATGCGCGGCGCGGGCGCCGACATGTTCGGCTGGGGTTCGGCGGTGCGGCCCTGGGAACTCGGCGAAGGCAGCGTCGAAGCCGCCAAACACCGCGCCCGCTGCTTTTTCGAGTTTTGCGAGAAACTGGGCGCGCCGTTCTACGCGTTCCACGACCGGGACGTTGCGCCGCATGGCAGGACGCTGAAGGAATCGAACCGGAACCTCGACGCCGTGGCGAAGGTGCTGAAGGAGGAACAGCAACGCACCGGCGTCAGGCTGCTCTGGGGCACCGCGCAATTGTTCGTGCATCCACGCTTCATGCACGGCGCAGCCACGAGCTGCAACGCCGACGTGTTCGCTTACGCCGCCGCCCAAGTGAAGAAGGCGATGGAAGTGACGCATCAACTGGGCGGCGCGGGCTACGTTTTCTGGGGCGGACGCGAAGGTTACACCACCTTGCTGAACACGGACCTCAAACGCGAGATGGATCACCTCGGCGCGTTCCTGCACATGGCCGCCGATTACAAGAAGAAGATCGGATTCAAAGGCCAGTTTTACATCGAACCCAAGCCCAAGGAACCGACCAAGCATCAATACGACTCCGATGCTGCGGCGTGTCTGAATTTCCTTCGTGAATGCGATCTGCTGAAGGATTTCAAACTCAACATTGAAACCAACCACGCCACCCTCGCCGGCCACACGATGCAGCACGAATTGGAAGTCGCGGCCGCAGCCAAGGCCCTCGGCTCGATCGATGCCAACACCGGCGACATTTTGCTCGGCTGGGACACGGACCAATTCCCGACGGACCTGTACCTGACGACGCAAGTGATGCTGACCATCCTGAAGATGGGCGGCTTCACCACGGGCGGCACGAATTTCGACGCGAAGGTGCGGCGAGAGAGCTTCGAGCCGATCGATCTTTTCTACGCCCACATCGCGGGCATGGACACCTTCGCGCGCGGCCTGAAGATCGCGGCGGCCATCCGCAAGGACGGGCGTCTCGCGGAATTCGTCCGGCAGCGCTACAGTTCCTGGGATTCCGGCATTGGCGAGAAGATCGAGAAAGGCAAAGTCGGGTTCAAGGAACTGGAAGCGTACGCGCTCAAGATGGGAGAAGTGACGACGAACGCGAGCGGACGCCAGGAGTTCCTGGAGAATCTGATTAACGAGTTCGTTTAGCGGGCCGGCGCCAGGATACGCGGGCAAAGGGTGATTCCCTCAGCCGGATCGGATGGGGAGCGCACGCGCCCCCGCGTGCTGGAGTCGGGGCCCTCGCCGACTTCATTCCATCGCACTGAACCGTCCCATTCCGTGCCATTGATTCAACGACGCTCCGACTGGCGAGGTGCCAGTCGGCACACGCGAGGGCGCGTCTGCTCCCCCAGTTCCAACGGAATCGTTCCGGTTGGAGTGCAGGTGCGGCAAGCGTCCTCGCGCCTTCAGTGAAGCTTCCACGAAGAGCAGGTTTGAAAATTTCGCCGCTTCGTAGCAGCCGGGGTAACGAGGCTTGGAGAAACGGGAAGAAGTGATCTCCTCACGTCGGCGGCTACGAGCTTCAAAGCACGCTCTAAGAATTCCACCCGGCTTCAAGCGCCTCCTCTAACAAATCGAACAACCGATCCACTTCTCGCCGGGTTTCCTCGTCCAGAGTGTAACCCGTCGGCCCGCGAATGACTGCGTTTTTGAACACGCCTTGCTTCACGAGCAAGTATTTTTCAACGGCCAGGAAAGCGTCCAGGCTGGTTTGGACCGCCACCAGTGACGAAATCGGCAAGGAAAGTTCGTAGGCTCTCTTTTCATCCCCGGCTTTGAGCGCGCGCCAGAGGGCAACGATCGCCGCAATGATTTCTGCGCCCGGCATGGTGCCCACGACGCCGCGCCGGAAACTGTCCACCAGCCCAATCCCGCCTGAGCCCTCGAAGATTCGCGCCCGCCCATTGGTTGTGTCCCGCAACGCCGAGAGTCGAGGCCCAATGGGCGTGGCCTCCGGTTTGAACAGGACGCGTTCGGGAAAGTCGTCCAGCAATTTCGCTTGCAGTTGAATCGACATGGGCCGGCCCACGTAACCGCTCGCGTCCTGCACGACCAGGGGCAAAGGAGCCGCGGCAAGGATGCGGTCGTAATAACGGCGCAAGGCGTCTTCGCTGACACCGACCGAGACGGGCGGGATCGCCATGAGCGCGGTGGCTCCAACGGCGGTAGCGTGTCGCGCGTGTTCGGTCGCCGCGAAGCTGCTCTCTGCGCCCACGCTGATGACCACAGTTCCACGCCCGCCAACTTTCTGGCACACAAATTCCGCGACCTGCCTGCGTTCGGCGTCCGTGAGGCGCAACGTTTCAGACACCATCGCCATGACCACGCCATCGACGCCCTTTTCAAAGAGCCAATCGATTTCGCGTTCGAGCGTCGCGAAGTCGATGGACTCGTCTTCGTGATAGGGCGTTTGAAAGACGGACAAGACACCGCTCAGGTGGGTGTTCTTTGGGAGGAGCGTTGGTTCGTTCATTGAGGTCGTTGCAGCGTTACAACGTTACAAACGTCAAATCAGTTAAATGAGTTAAATGGTTAAAGCGGTTAAATCGGTTCAACGGCTGTACGACAAGTCCTGGATCGAATTGAGTCGTGCGCGTTCAGTGCATCCACTGGTTGTCGCCGTCCACGTAGCGCAGAGTTGCACTCTGCCGTATCGCAGATTTGGAATCTGCGGCACGCCCGCCAATCCGGTGCGGTCGGGTGAGTTTGTCGCGCAGCCGACTACAAGTCGCGATACGGCGGATTGAAAATCCGCGCTACGCCTCACGGCCAACTTGTGGATGCACCGTGCGCGCTGCACCTTGCCGAAATCGGTCGCGCGAAGCGAGGAAATCTGCTGTCATCACAGGGCGCGCTTCCGAATATGAACCTTTCGTTCCTCGCAGCCCTGGGCTTTGAGGCAGAATCCCGTTGGGATTCTCGACGGAGAATTGCGTGTTGTCTTCGGCACTTTCGATGCGCAGAGCATGCCCAAACACGGCAGACGACTGCCGCAGTCCAAGACGCTGGCGCGAGGCAGAACACTTATCTTGGTTCCTTGGGATTGAGGTTTGGTTAGAAGAGCCTGCTTTCCTATGGGGCACATGAACAGCACAGTCGCTGAACTTTCGCGGCCCACGCGCGTTCGATTTGTCGTCCTGGCGGCGCTCTGCGCGGCGGCGGCCATTTCCTACATGAGCCGAAACTGCCTGGGCGTCGCGGTGGCCGACGGGAAGATTGGCCGCGAACTTCAGTTGAGCGACCGGCAGATGGCCTGGATCATGTCGGCGTTTTTCGCCACCTACTCCGTGTTTCAGATCCCAAGCGGCTGGACGGTGCAAACGGTGGGGAGCCGCCGCGCCCTGCCGCTGTTCGCGTCCGTGTGGTCGCTGGCTACGTCGGCCATGGGACTGGCGACTGGTTTCGTCTCGCTCTTCGCGGCGCAGTTGGGCATGGGCCTGGCGCAAGCGGGGGTCTTCCCGGCCTCGACTCAATCCATCGGACAGTGGATGCCGAGCACGCGGCGGGCGGTGGCTTGCGGCTGGCTGGCGAGCTGCATGTCCGCGGGCGGGGCGGTAGCGGTCGCGTTGACCGGATGGATGCTGCAAGAGATGAGTTGGCGCTGGGTGTTCGCGGTGTTTTGTTTGCCCGGCTTGATTTGGGCGTCAGTGTTCTACCTTTGGTTTCGCGATACGCCTGCCGAACACCGCGGCGTCAACGCAGCCGAACTGGAAAACATTCGGGGGGCCGATTCTGAAGCTATTCTTCCTCTCCCCGCGAGGCATGAGCGGGGAGAGGATCGAGGAGAGGGGAAAGCTCAAGAGGAGGGCCCTCCTCTCCCCGGCCCTCTCCTCCCTTCGCAGGGAAGAGAGAGAGAAAGGCATGCCTTGCCTGAAGCGCCAACTGCCTATTCCTCTTCAGGGAAGGCCGAAGCCGCGCGGGTATGGCAGCCGATCCTGACCAGCGTGCCGATGTGGTTGATTTGCGGGCAGCAATTCTTTCGCGCCGCCGGTTACATCTTTTACGGAACCTGGTTTCCGAAATTTCTGAAAGAAACCCGCGGCGTGAGCACGCTCGAAGCGGGTTATCTCACGAGCCTGCCGTTGCTCGCGACCGTGGTCGGCGCGCTGGTGAGCGGGTTTGTGATCGACTGGATTCTGGTCAAGACCGGCAGCCGGCGATGGAGCCGGCAAGGGGTGGCCATTGCGGCAATGGTCGGCTGCGGGTTCTTTTCACTCCTTGCTTACTTCGCAAAAGACGCCGGCTTTGCTGTGTTTCTCATCACGGCGGGATCGTTGTGCGCGGCGTGTGGCGGGCCGTGCGCGTATGCCACCACCATCGACATGGGCGGGAAACAAGTGCCGCTGGTCTTCAGCATGATGAATACGGCGGGCAACTTGGGCGCGTTCCTGTGTCCGGTTGTGGTCGAACGCATTGTCGCCGCCACGGGCAATTGGAATCTGGTTCTGCTTTTCTTCACTGGCATATTCTTTTCCGCCGCCCTTTGTTGGAGTTGCCTGAACCCCAATGGCACCATTGTGAAGCATAGTTACGGCTAAGGTCCGTTCAATCCGCCGGCGGAATAGTTTTGTTTGCATGAGTCCGGGCCAGGCTGGCGGTGAAGCGTTGGTAAAGAAACGATGCCACAATCGCGATCACGGCAACGCCAATGAGCGCACCGATCCGATAGAGCTGCGCCAGCTTCGCGAGGTCGTGTAAAAACAGCTTCAAGACCGTGACGCCCAGAAGCGCAAGCGCCGCATACCGCGCCGCCGCGATTGCGCGGTTCAACCCGATGACCAGCAGCACGAGCGCGAAGAGCGCCCAGGCGATGCTGTACGTCATGTCGCGCCCGAAATTGCCGGAGAATTTGAACGTGAGCGTCCTTGCGCCGGGTGCGGTGAAAAAGTCTGCGACCTGGATATTCACCAGCAGAAAGGCGAGCACGGCGCCGAGCGTGCAAAGCAACGCCGGCGCGCGCACATTCAAAACGCGGTCGCGAGGCGGCGCGAGCAGACGCGCGCTGGCGAACAGGCTGACAATCACCAGACCGTAGGCGTAGAGGTACCAGTTGAGACGGGCATTTCACTCCGGGCATGGTAGCCGAGCACGGCGGGGTTCAACGACAGCCGGACAAAAGCGATGACGAGCAGCGCGACGCCGGTCAATCGCAACCCCTCGTGCGCAACTCGGTGAAAAAGCCAGCACAAAGCCGCGCCTTCCAGCCCCCACGCCACGGTCAGCCATTGCCGCTCGAACTGCAGCGGAAAAATCAGCGTGATGAAAAACAAACCCACGCCCCCGAACAACGCAAGCTGCGCTTTTCGCGCCGGTGAATCCGCGGCGAGCCGCTTCAGAATCGCCGCCAGACTGACCAAGGCGGGCACCGCGAAAATAACGCCGAGCAAGCCCATGACCTGATTGGGCCAGGCCGCTTTCACCAATCGATGCACCAGGAAGAATTGCGCCGGTCCGGCCAGTGCTGCAGCGGCCCAGGGCCCGGTGGTTTCTCCAAACTGCCGCAGGAAACAAAATGGAAACACCGCGAAGGCCGCGAAGAAAGCCACATACCAGAGCAGCGGCGTCAAAGCCGCCTCGGTACTGAACAGGCGCATGTGCCACGCGTACTCCAGCGCCGCCACGCAACCCAGTCCGATGACCGGCAGCCACTCGACTTGAAACAGCCGGGTCACACCGAACAACATCCCCAGGAGCAGCAACGCCAGACCGAACACGGGGGATGGATTCGCCAACGGCACACGCCCGGTCAACATCACCAGCAAGGCGAACGGAAGCACGAGTGCGAACGCGGGGAGGGACGCTGCGATCTCGTCATCCGGCGAAGTCTGCGAGTCGTTTCCTGGGCTTTGCCCGGGCAGCTTGCGCTGGAGCCAGATTCCAGCGGCGGCAAAAAACACCGCGCAGAGGCCCAGGACAAGCAGCAAGAGCGGGAGGCCCGTCAGGTCGGCAGGAATCTTGAAAAGGATTCCCGCCGCAGCCGCGAGCGTGAGAAGGAGCGCCGCCACCACCGGCACCGCCGTCGCCGCCAGGGCTGCCAGAACAACCGCCAAAACGTCCACCAGCAAGATCACCGGCCAAACGAGCACGATCAGCTCCGTCAATTGGAAAATCGGGATCAGCAGGACGAGCAGCGCTCCGGGCGCGAACAAGAGAGTCCACCTCGGCGGCGTGCCGGGTTCGCCGTCGAGCCGCCGCAAAGCCAGCGGCAGCAGAGAATGGAACGCGGCGAACACCAGCGTGAAGGTCAAAGCCGCGGGAAGCAGTTCATTGGAAACGCGCGTGCCCAGCCAAACGGCCAGGAGGAGAAACATCGCCGCGCCTGCCAACGGCTGCGCCGCCACGAGCCGGCGATCCAGCCGCGTCAGCGCAAACACCGCTGCGTCCACCAGAAACGCGAAGCTGAACATCCACCACGGCCGCGCCCCCAGCGATTCGAAGCTGATGAAGTAAAACGTGAAGCCGAAAGCGACCGCCGCCAGGGCCAGCATGGATCCGCTGACGAGATGTTTGTTCCCAGCATCCTGTGTGGAGTCCTTGAACGACCCCCTCTCCCTGTCTCTCTCCCCCTCGGAGCGGGAGAGGGTGTCCGCAGGACGGGAGAGGGGGCCGGTTCTGGCCAGGCGCATGGCACCCAACCACAGCGCGTTGAATCCAAGCAGCACCGCGAGCGGGATGAGAATCTTGTTTCCGAGATAATATTGTTCCCGCTCGAAAAACTCCGACACCCAGCCGATCTGCATCAGGATGGTTCCCGCCGCGGCCAGCGGCGCGAGATAGAACCATCGGCGGTGCAAAGCCACTGCCAGTAATCCGGCATCGAGCAGCGCGATGTAAGTGAACAAAGCCACCGGAGCGTCCTGTCCGGTCGAAAGCAGGATCGGAGTCAGGAAGCCGCCCAACATGCCCAGCAAAGCCACCACGTGCGCCGCAAGGCGCACCGCAAGAACGAAAGCCGCCGCCGTGAGGAGCGCCATCAAGGCAAACGTTGGCGCAGGACCGAAAAACGCGAAGTGATAGATCGCCCGGCACGCGAACGTGACCGCATAGAGAATGACGACGCCGGTCGCGCAAAGCGTGTGCGACGTGATCGTGTATTGCTTCTGGCGCATCAACACGCCGCCGACCACCAGGCCAATGCCAACGAGGAATCCCAGCGCGACCCGGACTTCGGGCGGAATGGCCGCAATCTCCTGTTCAACGCATCCTCAGTTAAGGTAACTGGGGTTTCAGCAGCAGTCCCAATCTGGCGAAAAGTTCTCCCTTTTTCGTGCCTTTCGTGTGTTTGGTGGCTTGAATTGGAGCCGTGACTTTGCGTTGGCCAAAACCGCATCGCCCCGAACCTGGCGCGGCACGACGACGCGAGCGATGGTTCTGGATTTTGACCGCGACCGTGCTCCCGGCGCTGGCGCTGGCGGTGTTGGAATTGGGGTTGCGGCTGGCCGGCTACGGCTATTCGACGCATTTCTTCGTGAACCATCCCTCCGCTCCGCCCGGCAGCCTGGTGGAAAATCAGCGCTTTAGCTGGCGATTCTTCGAACGCACCGCAGCGCGCTATCCTCGTCCTCTGCTGTTGTCCAAGCAGAATCCGCCGGGGACCTACCGGATTTTTGTCTTCGGCGAATCCGCGGCCCAAGGCGATCCCGATCCTGTGTTCAGCTTCGCGCGAATTCTGCAAGCGTTGCTGAGCGAACGATACTCCGGCGTTCGGTTTGAAGTGATCAACGTCGCGTTCACCGCAATCAACTCGCACGCGCTTCTGCCCATCGCCAGGGAATGCGCGGCCCTGCAAGGCGATTTGTGGCTGGTGTACATGGGCCACAACGAAGTCGTCGGGCCTTTCGGCGCCGGGTCGCCCTTTGGACGGAAAAGCCCGCCGCTTCCCGTGATCCGCGCCAGCCTGGCCCTCAAGGCCACACGAACCGGGCAACTGCTGGCTCACGCCGGCGAAAAGCTTCTCTCGATGCGCGGGTCGCGCACAGGTTGGGCCGGAATGACCATGATGCTCGGCCATCAAGTGCGCCAGGACGATCCGCGCATGAACCAAATTCACGATCACTTTCAAAAAAATCTCGACGACCTCCTGCGCCTCGGCCGAGAGAGCGGCGCAAAAATCGTCCTCAGCACGCTGGTGGCGAATCTCAGAGACTGCCCGCCTTTCACCTCGCTTCATCGTCCCGACTTGAAAGAAACCGAGCGCGCAGCCTGGGAGCAAACTTTTCAGGCCGGCGTCGCGTCGGAAACCGCGGGCCGCTTGGACGAGGCGCTCGGAAAATATGAGGAAGCCGCGCGGATCGACGACACCTTCGCAGAGCTTCATTTTCGCAGCGGCCGGTGCATGCTGTCGCTCGGAAAACTCACCGAAGCCAGGGCCCATTTCCAGAAAGCTCGCGATCTGGACACGCTGCGATTCCGCGCGGATGAGCGGCTCAACGAAATCATCCGCGACGCGGTGACGCGGGTCAGCACACCGGATCTGCGCCTGCTCGACGCCGAGGCGGAATTCTCCCGGCAAAGCCCTGGCGGAATCCCCGGCAACGAATGGCTCTACGAACACGTCCACTTCAATTTCGAAGGGAATTATTTGCTCGCGCGGTTGTTCGCCGATCAGATTGCCTTGCTGCTTCCTGCAAGCATCACCAACCGGACCGGACGCGGAAACTCGTGGATGTCGGAATCGGAGGCCGCGCAGCGCCTGGCGTGGAATGACTACAGTCGTTACTGGGCCAAGCAACACATTCGGCAGCGATTGCTTCAGCCACCCTTTACGGCTCAGCTCGGCCACGACGACCGTCTTCGCCGATGGGAGGAAGACCTGATCAAGCTTCAACCCCGCATCAAATCGACCGGCTTGAACCGCGCTGCCAGCTTGTGCCGCGCTGCGATTACCCAGGCTGAGGACGATTGGGTGCTGCACGATCTGCTCGCCTTCCTGCTGGCGAACCTGGGAGATTGCGAAGGCGCGCTCGCGCAGTGGCGCCGAGTCAGCGAACTCGTTCCCCATTTTGCGACGCCGTATTGCGAAGCGGGAAAAACGCTCGCGGAACGAAAGGAAACTGACAAAGCCGCCGCGATGTTCGCCCGGGCTCTGGAGGTCAACCCGGATTACGCGGAGGCGCACTTCAATCTGGGGTTGATTTGCCTCAAACAAGACCGGCGAAGCGAAGCCATCCGCCACTTCCGCGAAGCCCTTCGGCTGGACCCGTCCAACGACCCCGCCCGGCTCAATCTCCAAAAACTTCTCGGCGGAAATTGAACCCGGATCCGGAAATTCAGACTCGATATCGAGGCATGTTAAACAGGAGGAAACAGAGGTAACAGAGACACAGAGACTGACGATTGAGGTCCATTTCTCTGTGCTTTTTCTCAAGAAGGGCGCTCTCAAAGGCGTCGCTCTCCACGAGCATCCGGATGGGTTTCGTTTCAGAACTGGACGATGCTTCTTTCACTGTTTGGCCGTGTAGGTCAAATCGTCGCAATAGAGGAATTGGTGCGCCTGTATGCGGCCCGATGGGAACAGGAACTCTATTTCCGGGAATTGAAATGGCACTTGAACGTCAATGACCTGCTCCGCAGTCAAACGCCAGAAACGGCGGCGCAGGAAGTGTGCGCGATGATCATCGGCAGCTCCTTGATCGCCCACGAACGGGCCAAACTCAAACCCGGGGAACCGCTCCAACACCGCGTCAGCTTCATCAAGACGTGGGAGACGCTCGAACCCCTCTGGCTGACTTTGCTTCTGGGGGCTGATATTCTGACCGAAGAGCAGAAGCAACAATTGTGTGATCGGTTCTATCGCTTGGCGGCCCGCCGCGTCATGGCCAAGAAACGAGATCGCTCGTGTCCTCGAGCGATGCGCCAACCGATCCAGCCCTGGCCGCGAAAACGAAATCAAAAAAGCACGGAAGGTCCCTTGGAAGTCTCCGTCCTCTCAACCCGCTCATGAAGAATTACCGAATGGCATTAGGCTAAAGCCGGAACTACGTGCAGGGCGTGGTTCATGGGCCGTGTGCATGGCGCCGTGGCCAGGGCGGCTTCCCTTAAACCTTACGGTAGGGCGAGCCTGTGCCCAGCGAGCCAGACTGGACGTGTTCCGAGATCGTCGAACGGCTCGCCGAGACGGACTCGCCCTACCTCGCGGAGCTGGAAGCAGCCTGAAGGCTGCGGTCCGCGCAGTTTTCGGTTCATGGGCAACGCTGCTCACGAGTTTCATTCCTCTCCCTGGTAGTAATCCAGACCGTCCGAGCGAATCAGTTTTCGCTCCGGCGAACGAACCAGCCATTTCCCGCTGTCCGGATAATAGCAGGACTCGCCGATCGGATTGTCCGCGACCACGTAGAGCACGAGGTCCTCGCCCGAATCCGAGTTGGGATTCGTGATCTGATGAGGTTGCCCCGGCCCGAAAACGAACGCGTCGCCCGGTTCGATCGGAGTTGTTCCGTGCTCGTGCCGGACGATCCCTCGGCCGGAGATCACGTGATAGAATTCCCACTGGGCGCTGTGGGAATGATATGGGTAAGCGCTTTTGCCTGATGGGATGCGGCAAATCTCCACGTCGAACGGATGCCGCTCTCGGAGGTCGGTCGAGTTCGGCTTGCGCCCCAGCGCTTCGGAGATCTCCTTCCCGGCGCCGCCGAATTTTCCTTTGGGCGACGACCACGAGATTTCGGGGATATCCTTCGTGTTGATTTTGCGCAGCGCGCTCATGGTGTTGTATCGAGTCGTGCCAACGGCAGGCTGATGTGTCCTAGCTGAACTAGCCCGTTCAAGCAATCCCACTCCACCCACGCCTCGGCAATTCGCCCGTCTGCGACTCGATAAATGCTGATGATCGCTTCAACGAAGCCTCTGACCACGGCCTTGTTTTGCTCGATGTCCATGCGCTCAGAACTCAGGATGGCTACACGGATACTTTTCTTTGCGCAGCGGCGCGAGGTTAAAATTGCCGGAGATTGCGCTGCCTTAACGGATCGATTACTTTCCGCGCCGTGATTGCCTCTCAGCCATACCAATGAAGTCGATTCTTTATGCTGGCTCTGGATTTTGAAGGCACCAAAGCGCGAGCGGAGCAAGGGAACGTCTCCGCTCAATACAACCTGGGTGTCATGTTCGACAATGGACTCGGTGTAACCGAAGATCCGGCGGAAGCCGCCCGGTGGTATCGACTGGCGGCGGAACAGGGCGATCCGGAAGCGCAGTCCAATCTCGGCGTGTTGTTCGACGCCGGCCGCGGCGTGCCCCAGGATTTTGTCGAAGCCGTCAAATGGTATCACAAAGCGGCGGTCCAGGGACACGCTCGCGCGCAGTACAATCTCGGATTGATGTATGAGAACGGCCTCGGCGTGCGCCCCAGCGACGCCGAAGCCGCCGCCTGGTACCGCCAGGCCGCCGAGCGCGGAATTGTCGCGGCGCAGAGCAACCTCGGTTGCCTTTATGCGCACGGCCGAGGCGTGCCGCAAGATTACGCCGAGGCGCACCGCTGGAACATGCTGGGGGCGCAGAGCGGATCGGCTCAGGCGCAATTCAATCTCGGAGTGCTTCACGCGAAAGGACTCGGCGTGCCTATCGATTACATTGAAGCGTACAAATGGTTCAGCCTGGCCGCGTCGCAGCGCTATGCGCAGGCCGTGAACGTCCTTTACCTCTTCGCGCAAGTCATGGCGCCAAATGAAGTCGCCGAAGCCAAGCGCCGCGCGGAAGAATTCACGGCGGCGCAGGGGCGGCGCCATTGACAAAGTAGCGCAGAATCGAATTCTGCTGTATCGCGGATTTGAAATCCGCATGGCCTCGGCGAGTTGAGCGCGCTTGGATTTCCCGCCCCCGCTGCCGAATGCAATTCGGCGATACGGCAGATTGAAAATCTGCGCTACTTTGCCAACAAGCCCAGGCGCGTTGAAACCGGGAATTGGTTTGCTCTGCTTTCCGCTTCTGGCTACGTTGCGCACCGCGACTGAAACACTCGCGTAACTTCGTTTACTTTCTATGACCAAAACCGCCCTGTCTTCATCGGAATTGACCGACCTCATTGTCGGGATCAACCGGATGGCTCGCAACCTCTGGTGGACCTGGAGTCAGGAAGCTCAGGAGGTGTTCCACGAACTCTCGCCGCGCGGCTGGCAAAACCTCTACCACAACGCCGTAGCCGTGCTGCGGGAAGTTTCCGATTATGAGTTGCGCGTGCGGCTCCAGGACCAGGAATTCGCTCAACACGTCCGTGAAGCGCTCCGAAAATTCGAGGCGTATCTGGCCGACAAGAACACCTGGGGACGGGCTCACGCTCCTGCGCTTCACACCTATCCGGTGGCTTACTTCAGCGCCGAATTCGGTTTTCACGAAACGCTGCCCATCGCCGCCGGCGGCCTGGGCATCCTCGCGGGTGATCACGCCAAGTCCGCGAGCGACCTGGACATCGGGTTCGTCGGCATCAGCCTGTTTTATCGCGAAGGTTACTTCCAACAAACCTTCAACCACGAAAACTGGCAGATTGAGGTTTATCCGCTTTTGCACCCGAAAGACCTGCCGCTTGAACCGGTGCTCAACGCCAAAGGCGAGCCGGTCGTCTGCACGGTCGAAATCGCGATGGCGCAAGTCTATTTCAAAGCCTGGCGCGTGAATGTCGGGCGTTGCGCGGTGTATCTGCTCGACACCAACCTTCCGGAAAACGAGCAACGCTACCGGGACCTGACGGTGCGCGTTTATGGCGGCGACAGCACCACGCGGATCATGCAGGAAATTCTCCTGGGCGTGGGCGGCGTCCGCTTGCTCCGGCACCTGGGCATCGAGCCGTCGGTCTTTCACATGAACGAAGGCCACGCCGCTTTCCTGACGCTGGAATTGATCCGGGAAAAGCTCGCTGAAGGAAAAACTCTTTCGGCGGCGATGTCCGCCACGCGGGCGCAATGCATTTTTACGACGCACACGCCCGTCGAAGCCGGCCACGACCGGTTCAGCAGCGATCTGATCAGCTATGCATTGTTCAAGCTGCAGCACCAGCTCAAACTTTCCTTGAAGGAGTTGATGAAACTCGGACAGGTGGAAGCCGGGAGCGAAACCGAACTCTTCTGCATGACCGTGCTCGCGCTCAAACTGTCGCGCGCGGCCAATGGCGTCAGCGAACTGCACGGGCAAGTCAGCCGCCACATGTGGCAACCGCTTTTTCCGAAGAAGACCGCCGACGAAGTGCCCATTGGCCATATCACCAACGGCGTTCATTTGCTCGGCTGGATGAAGGGACCGGCGCGGCGTTTTTGGAGACGCAAACTGGGACCCGACTGGGAACAAAACATCAACACGCCTGAGTTCTGGGCGCGCGTCGAAGACCCGGAGTTTATTTCCGACGAGGAAATCTGGGCCTTGCGCTACAAACTCCGCCGCGAGTTGATTGAATTCACCCGGCGGCGTTTGTTGATTCAGGGCCAGCGCCTGACCCAAAGCGACTTCATTGCGTTCGATCAACTGCTGAACCCCGACGCGCTGACGATCGGGTTCGCCCGACGCTTTGCCACTTACAAACGCGCGCCGCTGATTTTCCAGCAGTTCGACAACATCGTGAAGCTCGTCTCGGACAAACACCGGCCCATCCAGTTCATCTTTGCCGGCAAAGCCCATCCGAAGGACGACGAAGGCAAACGGTACATCCAGCACATCCTGCATCTGAGCAAATACACCGAACTGAAGGATCATTTGATTTTCGTCGAGAACTACGACGTTCACGTGGCGCGGCAGATGGTGTCGGGCTGCGACGTCTGGCTGAACAATCCGCGCCGGCCGCTGGAAGCCTCCGGCACGAGCGGCCAGAAAACCGCCTGCCACGGTTGCCTCAACCTGAGCATCCTCGACGGCTGGTGGCGCGAAGGCTACGACGGCACGAACGGCTTTGTCATCGGCGACGATTCCCACCCGGACAACGTGGAGGAACAGGACCGGCGCGACAGTGAGAATCTCTACCGCGTCCTCACCGAGGAAGTTATTCCCACTTTCTACAATCGCGATGCCATGGGAATTCCTCACCAGTGGATCGCGAAAATCCGGCGCGCGATGGCGACGCTGGTCCCGAAGTACGATACCTGGCGAATGGTCCAGGAGTACACGGAGAAATATTACCTGGCGCGGTGAGATACGGTGACACCGGCCTCCGCCAGTCTGAACCGATTTCTTGACCACGGATTTCACGGCTTTCGCGGATGCGAAAGCCGTGAAATCCGTGTGATCCATGTAACCAGTGGCTGAATCAGGTTCGTGGAGAGGGAGAATCCGTCACTGTTCGTCCGCGGTCCGACGCGGCCAGATTGGCTCCCGCGCGGCCAACGGTGTTCCCTCTCCCTGAGGGAGAAGGCCAGGCTGAGGGGGAAGATGGCAGACGACAGCAGAAGGTTTAGAATGAACGGCGGGGAACCAGGCCGTCCCATGAGCCAGTTCATGTCGAGGTTCGCACAAACTGTTGCTTCCAGCCGCTTCTGAATTAGTGTGCATGAGTGGTCCAAGCCATGCGTTTGACGAAACGACACCGGGCCATAATTGTTGCCGTCGCCGCGATCTTGATCTTCGGGATCCTGGGACTTGCGCTGCAGCCTCGCGAGCCAGCTTTCGGAAGGAAGCGCCTGACTCAATGGCTGAACGAAGGCGTCTGGGGTGACGCCTCAAAAGCCGAACGCGCGATTCGCGAGATCGGTCCCAAGGCAATTCCGTGGCTGCTCAGAGACCTTCAGACTGACGGCTCTTCCTGGAGAGAAAGGTCCGCGGCGTTCATCGACAGAAACCCGCGGTTCCGCTGGCTGAGAACACGTTTTCCGTCGGCGCTGGACCGGCAGCGTCGCGCGCATTTTGGATTCAAAACATTAGGCGCCAATGCCCGGCCCGCCGTTCCTTCGCTGGTCCAGATGCTCCGGGATTCGCGGGTCCGCGCCCGTCAAAACGCCGCGTCAGTTCTTGGCTCGATTGGGCCTGACGCGAAGGCGGCCGTTTACCCGCTGATCACCCCGACGAAGGATGAGCACGACAGCGACACTTTATCTGTCGCTGTAGTGTGAGGACGATACCGTGCGTCGATTGGCAATTTATGCGCTGGGAAATCTGAAAGCCGAAGGCAAGCCCGCCGTTGCCGCGTTGCGCAGAATGTTGCGAGACCCGGATTACGTCGCCTGGATAACGCGATCCGTGAAACGGGCGGCCTCTCCCGGCGTGTTCGGCGGCTATGTTCTGCATCCCGTGACTGTCGCGCTGGGAAACATTGGACCGGCGGCCGCGGAAGCGGTTCCAGACCTGTTGGACATGCTCAGGACCGGAGAACCTTTTGCGCGGGCATCAGCAGTTCGTGCGTTGGCGAAAATCGCGCCGGGTTCGCGGCATGTCATCGCGGCCATCGAAGAGGCTTTCGAAAGCGAGGATCAAACCGTCAGCGCCGCCGCCGGCACAGCTCTTTCGGAAATCCTTGGCGCCCCAACGGTCCGTGAACGCCTCAAGTATGGCGGCGCTGTTTTGAAGACGTTGAAAGAACCGGATTTGGATTGAGCCGCTCGCAAACCGTGTGAAGAAGA
>VHCZ01000011.1 GCA_016871535.1 Verrucomicrobiota bacterium | reverse complement strand
TTTTTCGCCAGACTT
This sequence comes from Verrucomicrobiota bacterium, assembly GCA_016871535.1. NCBI lineage: Bacteria > Pseudomonadati > Verrucomicrobiota > Verrucomicrobiota bacterium. The sequence goes on along the minus strand of VHCZ01000011.1, from coordinate 55,594 downwards.
CGTTGCTTGCTCCTTACAGATCCACTTCGGGATATGCTCGTCGCTCGCGCCTCGTCTGGCCGAAAAATCCCTTGCCGCGAACGTGAGCGTATTTATGAAATGGACCACTTAGCCGACGCAGGCAGGCTGGAAGCCTGCCCTACGTTGGCCAGACGCTGTTGAAGAGTTTCTCGGTTTCTCTGTTTTTTTTGCTGCTGGCGGGCTGCGCCCAGCACGCGCCCCCCGGCATCGTGCCGATCCCTGGAGCCTTTCGTCCCGGCAGCGCCGACGCGGAATTCACTCGCGTCTCGGAAGAGTTTCTCGCGGGTTATCTCGCCTTCCGACCCCAAACCGGAACTGCGCTCGGTTTCCATGAGTACGACGGAAAGATAACCGATTTCAGTCGGGCCGCGTTGGACGCGGAGTTGGCCCGCCTCAAGCGATTTGAACAGCAGTTGGCGGAGTTGAAGACCGGCGCCTTGAGCCGCCAGGCGTTCTACGATTACCGCATCCTCCGCGCCGCGATCCAGAGCGAGATTTTCAAATTTGAAGACATGGCCATCTTCACGAAGAACCCCATGACCTACGCCGGCGCGTTCGACGTGAACATTTACGTCAAACGCAACTTCGCGCCGCTCGAAGATCGCGTGCGGTCCGTGATCGCGATTCTGAACGAAGCGCCGAAAGTCATGGCTGCCGCGAAAGCCAATTTGGCGGAGTCCCTGGCCAAACCTTACGTCGAGACCGCCCTTGAAGTCGCCAACGGCGCGGCGGCGTTTCTGGGCAAGGACTTGGTCGAGGCTTTGCGGGGACTCAAGAACGAATCGTTGCGAGCGGTTTTTGAAGGGGCGAACGAGTGTGCGATTTCGGAGTTGCGGGGCTACGTCGCGTGGCTCGAAGTCCAGCAACTGCCCAGGTCGCACACGCGCTACGCCCTCGGCCGCGAGAAATACCAGAAGATGCTCATGGTCGAGGAGTTGATTGCTCTGTCGCCCGAACGAATCCTCGAAATCGGCCTGCAAGAGCTGCGGCGCGAACAAGCGATTTTCGCCGAGACCGCTCACCAGATCGATCCCTCGCGCAAGCCCATTGAAGTCTTCCGCGAGATTCAGAAAGACCATCCGACTGAGGACGGCCTGATTCCCGAGACGCGAAAGAATCTCGAAGCGATCCGGCAATTCTTGATCGACCGCAAGATCATCACCCTGCCCTCGGAAGTGCGCGCGCGTGTGGACGAAACGCCGCAGTTCGCTCGCGCGACGAGCTTCGCTTCCATGGATACGCCGGGGCCCTTTGAGACGAAAGCCACCGAGGCGTATTACTACGTCACGCCCGTGGAGAAGCATTGGACGCCGAAGCAAAAGGAGGAATGGCTCACGGCATTCAATTACTACACAACTGACATCGTCTCGATTCACGAGGCTTATCCCGGCCACTACACGCAATTCCTGTGCTTGAACGCCTCGGCGGCGACCAGGCTGGAGAAGATATTCACCAGCTACGCGTTCGTCGAAGGCTGGGCGCATTACACCGAGCAAATGATGATCGATGAAGGATTCGGCGCCGCGGCCGTGCGCAACGCGTCCCCGGCAGACCGCATCAAGGCGTTGAAATATCGGCTGGCGCAATCGGATGAAGCGCTGCTTCGCCTCTGCCGCCTTTGCGTGTCGATCAAGACGCACTGCGAAGGCATGTCGCTCGACGACGCGACGAGATTTTTCGAAGAGAACTGTTACTATGAACCGAAGCCGGCGCGCCAGGAAGCGCTGCGCGGCACGTTCGATCCCGGCTACCTCTACTACACCGTGGGCAAGCTGCAGATTCTGAAACTCCGTCGCGACTACCAAAAGCAGGAAGGCGCCCGTTACTCGCTGCAACGATTTCACGACGAGATGTTGCGCCACGGCGCGCCGCCCATCCGCCTGCTCCGAGAGGTGATGCTCAAGGATCGGAAGATTTGGGATGAAGTTCTGTGAGTCCTGGGAATCGGGGACCACACGCGCCCCCGCGTGTCCCGACCGGCGCCTTCGCCGGTCGGAACGTCGTTGAAACCATGGCACTGAGTCGGCCGATTCAGTCCGACTGAAGGTGGTTGGCGAGGGCGCCAACCACTGCGCGCGAGGGCGCGTGCGCTCCCCGGATGCGCTTCATGCGCTTCCAGAATGCCCGAATGATCGTTTCTGAGTTGCGCGCACGCGTGGCAACCGCTAAGCACAGCCCCATGAACCGCCCTCAACGCCTCTCATGGCTCGCGCACGCTCTACTGCAATTCGGCTTTTTCCTTAGCGCCTCGGCGCTTACGGCTAATTTTCTCCTGGCCGCTGAGCCAGTCAGCGCTCTGCAGGTCGGCCTCGCCGTGCGAGACGTGACGCCGGAGCTTCCGATCTGGCTGGCGGGTTACGCCGCGCGCAAAAAGGCCGCCGACAAACTCGATCACCCGCTGCTGGTTCAAGCCATGGCGTTGAAAAGCGCTTCAGGGACGCGGATTGTCTTCGTTTCGCTCGACAACTGCGAAGTCAGCCGCGCATTCACCGCGCCCGTCCTCCAGGAGATCGAAGACAAGCACGGACTCAAGCGCGGCGAAGTCATGATTGTCTCGAGCCACACGCATTCCGCGCCGGTTTTGGAAGGCACGCTGGAGACGATGTACCACTATTCGGATCAGGAAGCGCAGCGCGTGCGCCGGTACAGCGCGATGCTGCGCCAGAAACTCGTCGAAGTCGCCGGCGCTGCTTTGGCGGACTTGAAGCCTGCCCTGCTGGAACACGGAATTGGCCGCGCGGCCTTCGCGATGAACCGCCGCGTGTATCGCGACGACGCCGTCGTGTTCGGTGAGAACCCGGACGGCCCAGTGGATTGGGACGTCAATGTCCTGAAGGTCAAAGGCACGAACAACACCGTGCGCGCGGTTGTGTTTGGCTACGCCTGCCACGGGACGAGCATCGCGGGCGACGATTTTTACATCGTCTCAGGCGATTACATGGCCTACGCCCGCCAGCACATCGAGTCGCTTTATCCCGGCACGACGGCAATCTATCTGACAGGCATGGGCGCGGATTCCAATCCTTCGCCGCGGGGCACGCTCCTGGATTCCAAACGCCATGGCGTGGAGCTGGCCGGCACGGTGCTCGGCGTGCTCAACCGCCCAATGCGGCCTGTCGAAGGCCGGCTGAGACTTGCGTTCGAGGAACTGGAACTCCCGTTAGAGGATCCGCCCGGCCGCGAGCAACTCGAAAAGGACGCGCAAAGCAAGGACGCGTACGTCAAGAGTCGCGCCGAACTCTATCTCAAAAATCTCGCCGCCGGCAAAAAGCCGCCGACGGGCGTCCCACTTCCGCTGGCAGCAATCCGCATTGGCGACGACCTGACCTTCCTCGCGATGGGCGGCGAAGTCGTGGTTGATTACAGCATCCGCTTCAAGCGCCTGTTCGCCGCGGACCAGCCCTGGCCAGTCGGCTACGCCTACGAAGTGCCGTGCTACATTCCGTCTGTGCGGATTTTGAAAGAGGGCGGTTACGAAGCGCAATCGTCGCTCATCTATTACGGTTTTTACGGGCCTTTTCGGACCAAGATCGAAGGCCTCTTGACCGCCAAAATGACCGAGTTGGTCCGCCAGACGCGGAATCCGTAACACCGATGGAAAGGAAATCGCGTAGGCTGAGCGGTTGGAACGCGTGACGGGAAGGCTGCCTTCCCCATGAATCCCCCATCCCAATTCTGGGACACCACTTCGCATGAAAGTTACGCCCCTTGGAATTCAACGACGTGCTACTGCTTTCAGGGTAACCGTTCCGGACCGTGGCCGTTAGGCGCCTTTAGGCCGCTTCAGCGCTGGACTCCGGAGAGTGCGTGGAAGCAGCCTGAAGGCTGCGGCCCGCACAATCTCAGGTTCATGGGCCATGTGCATGGCTCGAAGGCCGTGGGAGCTTCCCATAAACCGGAGCGCTGGTCTCCGACCCGGCGCAATGACAAGGCGTCGCCGAAATCCGCCGGGTTGGAGACCGGCACTCCGCATGCCCGGTTCATTGGCGGCGAGCTGCGCTTTTGGGAAAGAGTTTGCGCATCACTGGTACGCAATGACGATCTGGTTCCCGGCGATCTTGATCGACGAAATCTTCTTCGGCGCGTCTGAATTGATCCGGAAGAAGCGTGCGGCTTCGCGCGGAAGCGGGATCGTGATTGTGCGGACTTGAGCGTCCACAATGGCGCTTGCTTCGGCGGCGAACGGCCCGGTCACGGCGAGCGCGGTTTCAAGTCTCACGGCCGGCGCTGGAGTCACGGTCCGGTAGGCTTTGACCGCTTTCGCATTCGCGGGATCGTTGATCAAAGTGCGTTCGCCGGTCGCGATATCCACCGAAAACCATTCGGCATACCCGGCCCCTCCACGTTCGTACCATACCATCCGGAACGGATAAAGGCCGGACTCCGGGACGACGAAGTCAAACGTCTCGTTCGCCGGACCGCCATTGTGGAATTCGAGCGGTGTGGCCGAGGCGTCGCTGATATTGCGGCTCGACGAAATCTTGTAGCCGTCATCCGAGACCACGCCGAAGCGATGAATGCCCGCTGACAATTCAAGGTAGGCCGTGATTTCGACCGCGAAATCGTCCAAGCCGTTGCCCGCCGGGTCGAGGTGAGGCAAGACGGCGTCGTTCTCGAAGTTGCCGCGCGGCCCTTCGGTCTTGTTAAAGTTGATGACGTCCGCCGTGAAATTCGTGGAGATCGCAGCGGGAATTGTGGAGTTGGCGGCGAGTTGATTCTCCGCGCGCTGGAGGCTGTTTTCCAAGGCCGAGCCTTGCGGCGCCTGGACCAATCGCAAGTTAAGGCCGCGCGCCAAACCAGGCCCTGGAACTCGAATCGACGTGTCGAGCGCTTTGTAAGTCAGCGTGAACCTCCATTCGTTCGTCTGCGCCACGTCGAGGTTGTCGCTGAAGGTCAGCCGCGCGGTGACGGTCGAATTCGGCGGCGGCAACGGCGACAGCGCATAACCCACCGTCGCGCCATTGGCGTCGCTGAGGATCGTGGGGGTGACCACGGCGTTGTTGACGCGCAAGGCGATGCTGTTGGTTTTGACGGTGGTGTCGCGATTCTGAATCGTCGCTTGCAGGAAAGGCGTCGCCGATTCCACGGTCGTGCCATGCGCCGGGGAAACTCCCGTTACCGTGGCTCGCTGAAGCCCCGGATCCGCCACCGGCACGAACACGAGGTAATTCTGAAAAATCCCGCCGTCCGACGGAGCGGAGGACACTTGACGCAACCGCAGCGTCTCGAGGCCGGAGAGGCGGACGATGACTTTGCTTTTGCCCAGGCCATCGGTGAGCGGAATGTTCCGCAGGAGATATCCGGTTCGCGGAGCCAGGAAAGAACCCAGTGTGCGCGTGGTCTGGTTGGGCTGAGAGCGGTCGCTTGTCATTTTCTCCAAGACCGCCTCGACTTGCGTGCCGTTGACGAGCGACTCGCGCAAATACACTTCGTAGGTGCCTGCCGGAAAAGTCCGGGTGTAGTTCATCCATTCGCCCGCCACGATGTCTCCGACGTCATAGTCGAACACCGAGGCCGCTGAACCGCCCGCTTTGGTGAACTTGTCGCGGGTCAGGTCGAGCGATTGCCGCATGCGCACGTAGTCGTCCGGGCGATACGGCACGTTCTGGAAGCTCGTCCGCGTGTCCGAATAGTCTGTGCCTTGAACGCCGGCCTGATTGGCGTATGCCTTCGCCTGCGGCCCGGTGCCTTCGGGGATCACGATCGGGTTATCGACGAACTGGCCGCCCCCGAAATTGAAATCCTCGATCTCGATCACCAGGTTGTTCGGCGAAAAGGTGTCGAAGTAAAGCGTCGAACCTGCGGAAGCGTTGTCGGAGTCCGTCACTTTGATTTCCACCGCGTAATTGGCGTTCGCGGCCAGGCCGCCGAATGAAACCGTCCGGCTGTTGCCCGCGCCGGTGATCGTCAAGCCGGTGGCGCTCGTGAGCGCGCTGCCGTTCAAACTGACTTCGATCTTTGCGTTGTCCAGGGGTTTGTCGTCCGTCGCCTTGAAGGAAACTGGCGTGGACGCGGGCAAGAAGTTGGCGAACTCAGCCGGCTTCACTTCGGAAATCACCGGGGGCGTGTTCGCGGCGACGGGCGGCGCCCAGATTTCGGCGTTGTCGTAAATGACTTCGTAGGAGTCTTGAGGCGCGTTCCGGTCGAAATCCTGATAACAATACAAGACGAAATTGCCGCTGCCCAAATACGCCGCGGACGGATTGTCGGTCCCGTTCCGCAGCACGTCCGGTCCCGCGGTGTCCACGTAAGTCTTCTCGAAGATGACGGCGTTGTTGTTGTCCTTGTCCAACACCTTGCCATTGATGATGACGCTGGTGCCTCGCCCTTCCAGAGACAGCACAAGCGTGACCTTTTCGTTCTTGAGCGCCGGGGTCGGATTCTCGTTGTGGAAATATTTGCCGATGCCTTTGGTGATCAAAATATCGGTCGTCGATTTGGCGAGGCCGTAGCCGGCGAGCGTGTCCGCGCCCGTCGTCGTCGGGATGAAACCCATGACCGCGAACGCGTCCTTGCCGTTCCCGCTGACCAGATCGACGCGGAGTTCGAGGCGCTCGCCTTCCACGAGATCGAACGTGCGCGAGGTCTTGGTGCTGGCGGAAAAGAGCGCCTGGCCTGCCGGCGGCTGGACAAATTTGAATTGGCCGCCCGTTTCCGTTGGCAACCCTAATCCCGTAACAAAGGTGAAATCCTTCCAATCGGTCTTCGTGTTGTCGTTGAAATCATCGACCACGGTGTGGTCCAGCACGAACGCTTCGGCGTTGTCGTAAGTCACTTCGTAAGTGTCCTGCGGCGCGCTGCGGTCGAAGTCCTGGTAGCAATACAGCACGAAATTGCCGGCGCCGAAGTAAGGCGCCGCCGGGCTGTCCGTGCCATTCCGCAACACGTCCGCGCCCGGGGTGTCGGTCACCGTCCGGTCGAAAATCACGGCGTTGTTGTTGTCTTTGTCCAGGACCCTGGCGTTGATGAGGACGCTCGTGCCTTGGCCTGTGAGCGAAAGCACCAGCGTGATGTTCTCATTCTTGAGCGGCTCGGCAGGATTTTCGTTCACAAAATATTTGCCAATGCCCTTCGTGATCAAAATGTCGGTCGTGGACTTCGCGAAGCCATAGCCGGCCAGCGTGTTCACGCTGGACGCCGTGGGGATAAAGGCCAGCACGGCGAACGCGTCCTTGCCGTTGCCCTTCACCAGATCGACGCGAAACTCAATCGTCCGCCCATCTTGCAGCGTGTAGGTCTCGGAGGTTTTCGTGCTGGCCGAAAAGATGGCCTGGCCGGCCGGCGGCTGGACGAACTTGAATTGCCCGGCGGTTTCGGACGGAATCCCGAACCCGGCCTGGAAGGTGAAGTCTTTCCAGTCGGATTTCTTGTTGTCATCAAAGTTGTCCAGAACCCGGGCGTCGTTCACAACGCAAGAGGCAGAGACGAGAAGGGACCACAGGACGGGGTTCGTGAGACATGCGTGATGGAGTGTCGAGTTCATAAGCGAGATTTTAGCCACTTGCCGCGCAATTCTTACCTTGGATCTGACATTCTTTCCATCACAATCCGCCGAAAAATGGACGGCTCCGCAGATATTGGGTCGATTTGGCAGCGAATCTTGGCTGGCTCTGGTCAAGAGATTACTCAGAAGCTCAGGCCACGAGGTTGCAGCGCGACCGGATGCACGGTAGGATCTGCGCAGCATGAGAGCCGTGGCCAGCCATCCTGCTCGACCGTTCGATGCGGGGCGAATTATTCAGTTGGCGCATGCGGCCAATCCAGCTAAGTGGTCGGGCGCGATGGAATCGGACTACGCCCGCGCGATGAACGATTTTCTGCTGTTGCTGCGGCAGCGGAATATCCCGTTCGTCGTGGTTGGAGGGATTGCTCTCCTGCAACATGTGCCCGGGCGAAACACCGAGGATTTGGACCTCATACTGGCCGCTCCGCATCTTCTGGAGATCCCGGAATTAGAACTCACCGAGCGAAACGACATGTTCGCCAAAGGCAATTTTCACGGTTTGCGCGTGGACTTGTTGTTTTACGAGCACCCTTTCTTCGGGAAGATTACGCGGGAATACGCGACCGAACTCTCCTATACCGTCGGCCAGCTCCGCACGGCGACCGTTGAAGGCCTGATCTTGCTCAAGCTTTTCGCGCTCCCCAGCCTCTATCGCCAATTCGACCTCGACCGCGCCGCCATTTATGAGGCCGACCTCGTCCAGCTTGTCTCGCGAACCGAGCATGAGGATTCGTTCTTTCTGAACGTCCTGTGCGAATACCTTCCCGGATCGGACCAGCGCGAACTCACTTCGATCTTGAAGGAAATCCGCCAGAAAATCGCCCGTCTGCGCGGCAGCGCTCCGGCGTCGTGAGTCGCAGCTACTGGAGACAAGCGGCGCCGTCCGCGACGAAGAGTTTCTCACTCTCTTCCCGAAAGGAGGAGAGGGCTGGGGAGAGGAGGGTGTTGGCTCGCTTCTGATGTTTCCAAGAAACCCCTCTCTCCAACTCTCTCCCCACTCGTTCCTCCCCGGGAGAGAGGGAAGTCTATTGGAGTCGCTGACCGACACTTTTAATCGCACCCCCAACGGCGTTCTTGAAATTCCCCGGCTGACTCGGCACGATTCGTCACCAGCAAACCTTGATCCCTATGACTCGAACTATTCCTTCCTGCCGGCGCCCAAGCGTTATCGCGCTTTCCCTGGGCGTTCTCATGTGGCTGCAATCCAGCGGACCGAGCCTCCGATCATGCTTCGCAGCCGATGCGGCCAAATCCGGCGAGCGCCGGCTCCTTTACGTGGCTCAACCTGGCATCCGCAATTACCTCGAATATGGCGGGCACGGCCTGATCGTCTTCGACATCGACCACGGGCACCGCTTCGTGAAGCGCATTCCAACCGCCGGTCTGGATGACGACAAGAAACCGCTCAACGTGAAAGGCGTTTGCGCGAGCGCCGACACCAAACGGATTTACATCAGCACGCTCAAATACTTGACCTGCCTCGATCTGGTCACCGAAAAGATTCTTTGGGAAAAATCTTACGAAGGCGGATGCGACCGCATGGCGCTGTCGCCCGATGGAAAGGTGATGTATTTGCCGTCTTTGGAGAAGGAGCACTGGCACGTCGTCAACGCGCTCACGGGCGAGATTATCAAAAAGATTGTGACCAAATCCGGCGCGCACAACACGATTTACGGCCTCGACGGCAAGCACGCTTTCCTGGCTGGACTGAAGTCGCCCTTGCTCCGGGTCACGGACACCAAGACCCATTCCGTGCTGCGCGAGGTCGGACCGTTCAGCAGCGCGATCCGGCCATTCACGGTCAATGGCCGGGGGACGCTCTGTTATGTGAACGTCAACGATCTGCTTGGATTTGAGATCGGCGATTTGACCACGGGCAAAATGCTTCATCGCGTCGAAGTGCAAGGCTACAACAAAGGCCCGACCAAGCGGCACGGTTGCCCCAGCCATGGCGTCGGCTTGACGCCGGACGAAAAGGAAATCTGGCTCACCGACGCGCACAACAGCCGCATGCACATCTTCGACAACACCGTGTTGCCACCGAAGCAAGTCGCGACCCTGGAAGTGCGGGATCAACCTGGCTGGATCACGTTCAGCATCGACGGCCGCTACGCCTATCCTTCCACTGGCGATGTGATCGAGGTGGCGACGCGAAGGACCGTGGCCGAGTTGAAAGACGAAGAAGGCCGGGCCGTGCAGAGCGAGAAAATGTTGGAAATTGTTTTCAAAGGAGACCGGCCGGTTCGCGCGGGCGATCAGTTCGGGTTAGGGAGGAAGTGAAGCGCCAGCCCTAGCCCCCTAGCCCTCTACAGTAGCCCGGATATTTCACACTCCTTCATGGGGAGCGCACGCGCCTCGCGTGCTGCGTGCGGCGCCTCGCCGCAATCGGGCGCCTGGACGACAAAGCTCGTAGCGCAGAGTTGCACTCTGCCGTATCGCAGAATTGTATTCTGCGGGGCGTCTCCCAGTCCGAGCACGCTGGGAGTTGCCGGCGCCCTGCCGATTGGAAATCGGCGATACCGCAGATTGAAAATCTGCGCTACGGTTCTCCGGTCGATCTGTCGTCAATCCCACGGTCTGCACAGTAGACCACATCAATGTCGAAGGTCAGCCGCGCCGAGCCATGGATGATCGCAGCCACCCCGCCGATGAGGATGAATTGACGTCGTGTCGAGTGAGCGATTGAAGAACTCCTTAAAAATCTGTTGGCATGTCACTTCAACCCCCATGAAGGATCTTTTGCTCTGGCTCGCCTGCCGGCTTCCCGCAGTTCGTCCGCGAAACGGGCAAAGTCCAGGAATTTCTGCGCCCGCTGCGCCGGTGTCAGTTTCAAGTTCTCTCGTAAGAGCGTTCGGTCCATGTCCTTTTTGAACGCTTCGATCAGCGGATCGTAAGTGTCGGCCGGAGCGAGGCCCATCTCGTCGTGGAACGCTTCAGACCGCGCGGATTCTCGGAATAGGAGGAAGGCTCATTCATGGGCGTTCGCCATCGTTGTTTCGATTGCTATTGAACACCATTCCGCCCTGCTTCGCCAGTGCCGTGTATCCTGACCAGCCGGTTCAGACCGTTCACGGGACTGATTCAACGATTTAACCTTGTAACGCTTTAACGGCTCTGACTGGGGCTTCCAGCGGTACGATGTAAATCGTGATGTCGGGCAGTTCGGGCAACCAACACCCTCATGGTTTGCGCCAGAGGCAAACGCATTTGCGCAGCGGATTGCGGCCATGCGCGCCCATTTGCTGGCTGCTGTTTCCTTTGCCGTTCGGCAAAACGAGGATTCGCTCCACTTTGAAGCCCAGCTTCTGCGCGAGGTCAGACAGAATCACATCCACCGAGACGCTCACTCCGGCGTAGCGCACGTTGTCGTTCACCATGAGCATCGGCGCTCCCGGCTTCAGCACGCGCGCGCACTCGGCGATGACGCACGCCATTTCGTAAAAATAGCCGCGAACCATGCGCGGGATGCCGTCGTTGTTGAGCAAGTCCAATTCCTTCTGGCTCTCCAGATAGCGGAGAATGCTTTGCAGCAAAGGCTGTTGGTCAGCCGCTTCGATGGCCTTGTGCCAGGCGGGATTGAGCTTCAGAAGTTCCTTGGTCCGATTCTCGACGGTGCAGCTCAACATCGCCTGGCGCAAGTTGACCAGCCCTGCTTCATCCACGCCGAGCAGTGCCAACTCCAGCGCGTAAGTGCGCGTGTAATCGTAGCGGTTGCAGTACGGCGGCGAAGTCAGGATACAAGTCAAGGAAGGTTTATGAGAAGAAGGATGCCTACCCATGGATCCACGGTTGGTCGCCGGAGGGTGCGCGATTGCTCACGCAGGTGTGGTCCGGGGAGGAGGGAAGCACCGCCATCGGCTGGTTGGAGGTCAAAACCGGAACGATGAAAGAAATCAAACGCTGGAAGCCTGCGTCGCAAATGACAATGCGCCTCTCCTGGAGCGGGCGTTACCTGGCTTGCCGATTGGGCAAAGGCGGTGAGAGTCAACGAAAAATTTCCGTCATCGACACGGAATCGGGCAGCGATACAATATTGATCGAAAGGGAAGTCCAAGACGTGGTCGGCTGGTTCCCCGGAGATGAAAGCTTTCTCTTTTCGAGTTCCCGCAGCGGCGCAACGGGATTGTGGGGAATTTCGCTTCGGGATGGCAAACCAGCGGGCGAACCCGAACTGTTGAAATCAAATGTCGGAGAGATCTCGCCATACACATTCACTCGAGAGGGGAGCTTTTATTACACGGAAGGCAAGCCCTCCGAGGATGTCTATGTGGCGACCGTGGATTTTCAAACGGGCGAAATATTGGAGCGGCCCCGCCGCCTGGCGCCCGATCGGATGCCCGGATTGCAATCCCATCCGGTCTGGTCGAAGGATGGCCAGAAACTGATGTTCGTCGTGCAACAGGGACAGAGAAGATTTATCTCGGTGTCGATGGCCGGCGGCGAACGGAAAGAGTTCCCGGTGGAGGAGGCATTCTCGAGTCCGCTTCAACAATATGACTGGTCGCAAGACGGCGCGCGACGGGCAGGAGGGTTTGGACGCAGCGCTGTCTAATCCGCCGGATCTCGTGATCCTGGATCTCATGCTGCCCAAGATGAACGGCTACGAAGTTTGCCGCCTGGCGCGAGGCCGAAACCTGGACATGCCCATCGAGATGCTCACCGCGAAAGGCCAGGAGGAGGACATCGTGCGCGGCTTGGAGTTGGGCGCGGACGATTACGTGACCAAACCGTTCAGCATTCGGGAACTGCTCGCGCGCGTGAAGGCGTTCTTGCGCCGCCGGCAGGCGCTGGAGTCCACCGTTTATGAATTTGGCGATTGCCGGCTGGACCTTGATTCGCATCGCTTGACGCGGGACGGCGCCGAAGTCGCGCTCACGGGCAAGGAATTCGGGCTGCTCGAATATTTCGTGAAGCGCGCCGGCCGCGCTCTGACGCGCGACAGCATTCTCGACGCGGTCTGGGGCAACGACGTGATCGTCACGGACCGCAGCGTGGACCGTTGTGTGACGACGCTGCGGAGCAAGGTCGAACCCGATCCGCGGCACCCGACCTTCATCCACACCATCCGGGATATCGGGTATCGATTTGAGATTCCTGATGCGGCGGGAGAGTCCCGAGTGCCTTCCAAGAATTCGGGTCAACCGCGAATGAACGCCAATGAACGCCGATAAACACGTGAACACACCACAGTTCCATCCCCACGAACCCACCCCTTCCCCTCTCGGATCGGGGAATTCTCTCGCCAATCGCCAATCAACAATCGCCGCTGTGATTTGCACCGCACTGCTGGCGGCTTTGGCGCTGTTTGTGCAGATCGCCCGGGCGGCTGACTCGGCAACCTACTCAGACCTGGAGCCGAACAAGTTTCTCAAGACCTGGCTGATCCTGGGCCCCGTCCCCGTCAGCCAGGCGGACTCCGACCCGGACGATGCCGCCCAAAGGAAGGCCTTCGAATCCGATCTTCTTGCAAGGGCCGGCGGCGAAGCGCAAATCCACGCCACCGCAGGCGCGAAACTCAAGCTCGGCGATTCCCAGTACGCATGGAAGCTCATCCATTCCCCCGAAGACATCGTCGATCTGACGGCGCCCTTCGGGAGCAAAGAATTCGTCACCGCTTACGCCTATGCCGAGATCGAAATGCCGGAGGCGTCCAGGGTGCTGGCCGGCCTCGGTTCGGATGACGCGGTGAAGGTTTGGCTGAACGGCAAACTCGCCCATGAGAATCTTGCCGGCCGGCCGGCCCGCAAAGACGAAGATCTGGTGCAACTCGACTTGCAGCGCGGCAAGAACCGGCTTTTGCTGAAAGTCCAAAACGCGCGCGCAAGCTGGGGTTTCGTGTTCCGCCGTCTGGGCGAGCAGAGCCTGGCAGACAAGCTCGTCGGCGCGGCGGCGACCGGCGATGCGGAGGCCCTGCAAAAAATCCTGGCGCGTGGGGTCAGCGTCAACAGGACGAACAAGGTTGGTCTGTCACCGCTCCACGCGGCACGGACGCGGGGATACACGAACGTCGTCGAGATGCTCCTGGCCAAAGGCGCCGACCCGAACGCGCCGATTCCGACACTCGAACAGTGGCTGGACGCGGGGGCCAAAGACGTCGTGAAAGGGCTCTCGCCCGGCGCGGCCATGCTCGTGGCCAAGGCGGGAAAGATTCTGCTGAAGAGAGGCTATGGTTACGCCAGCCTGGAACATCGCGTCCCGATCACGCCGGAGACGAAATTCCGCATCGGCTCGATTTCCAAACAATTCACCGCCTCGGCCATTCTCAAGCTTCAAGAGCAAGGCAAACTCAGCGTCAGCGACAAATTGTCGAAGTTCATTCCCGATTATCCGCGCGGGGACGAAGTGACGATCCATCATTTGCTCACCCACACCTCCGGCATTCACAGCTACACCAGCAAACCGGACTTCTTCGAGACGGTAACGGTCCCGGTCAAGCCGGAGGACTTGATCAAATCGTTCAAGAACGATCCGTATGATTTCGCGCCCGGTGAAAAATGGTCCTACAACAACTCCGGCTATTTCCTGCTCGGCGCCATCCTCGAGAAAGTTGCCGGCGCGAGCTACGGGGATTTTCTGAAGCAGCATTTCTTTGAGCCGCTGGGGATGAATAACACAGGCGTCCACAACGCCACCGACATTCTGGAACACGAAGCGACCGGCTACACCTATGAGCGCGGCGCGTTCAAGAAAGCGCTCGACTGGAACATGTCGCGGGCCGGTGGCGCTGGCGCGCTCTACTCCACGGTCGAAGACTTGTTCAAGTGGAACGAAGCCCTGTTCAATGGAAAAGTGCTCGGCGAGGCGACCTTGAAAGCGGCCTTCACGCCGGTCAAAACCGCGGGCGATCTGAAGTCCGGCGGGGAGACGCGCGAGGGGTACGGCTACGGCTGGGCGATCTCGCAGCAGCGGGGATTGACGGAGATTGCGCACGGCGGCGGGTTGCAGGGATTCCTCAGCTATTTGCTCCGTTTCCCGAAGGAGAATTTCACCGTGGTCGTGCTGGCCAATGCCGCGGCGCCGCCGCCGGGCCTCGATCCCACGGCGCGAGCCCGCGACATCGCTGAGATGGCTCTGTGGAAGAACATGGAACCGCGCGCGGCGCTTCAGGCCAATGCCGCCGTGTCGCCGAAGGGATTCGATGCCATCGTGGGCCGATATGACTACAGCAGCGCGGTGCTGGAGGTGACGCGGGAAGGCGATCGCCTTTTTGCGCAACTGACCGGCCAGCCGAAATTCCAAATCTTTCCCAAATCGGAGACGGAGTTCTTTTGGAAAATCGTCGATGCGCAAGTGACTTTCGTGAAGAACGACAACGGGGAAGTGACGAAAGCCATACACCGCCAGGGCGGGCTGATGATCGACGCAGCTCGGATCAAAGACGCTCCGATGGCAAAGCTCGCGCCCGAAGCGCTGCAAGCGTATGTGGGGAAATATGACTACGGCCAGGGCAAGAGCATCATGAGGGTCACGCGGGAAGGCGCTCGATTGTTCGCTCAGTTGACCGGCCAGCCGAAGTTTGAAATCTTCCCGAAATCCGAAACCGAGTTTTTTTGGAAATCCGCGGTGGCGGAGGTGAAATTCGTCAAAGATGGGCGGGGTAAAGTGATCAAAGCGACCCACAGCCAGGGCGGGCGAACTTTCGATGCGCCGCGAATGGAAGAGGTGACACCATGAATCTGCGCTTATTTTCCGGTTCGCAAATAGTAACTGCTTGAACTCGCGAAAGCGTTTCATCATTCGCCATGCAAAACATTGTTCTCGATCTCCGCAACGTCACGAAGTTCTACGGCGGCTTCAAAGCGGTGGATGACGTGAGCCTGCAAATTCCGGCGGGTTCCATTTATGGATTTCTCGGCCCCAACGGCGCGGGCAAGACCACGACGATTCGGATGGTTCTGGAAATCATCAAACCCACCAGCGGCGCCATCACCGTGCTTGGCCAGCCTTCCGCGCTCAGAGTCCGCAACCGGATCGGCTATTTGCCGGAGGAAAAGGGGCTCTACAAGAAGATGAAGGCCTGGTCGATCATCGCCTATTTCGCGACGCTGAAAGGCGTGAGACGTGGAGAGGCGCGACGGCGGGCGTTTGAGTTGCTCGAAAAATACGGGCTGAAGGATTTCGCCGAGAAACCTACCGACGCGCTGTCCAAAGGCATGGGCCAGAAGGTGCAGATTCTGGCGTCGATCGCTCACGATCCCGAACTGGTGATTCTCGATGAACCGTTCTCCGGCCTCGACCCGGTTAACCAGCAGGTGATGGAGGAAATCATTCGCGACCTGGCTCGCCGCCAGCGCACGGTGATTTTTTCCACGCACGTCATGCAGCACGCGGAGCGTTTGTGCGAACGGATTTTGCTGATCGCCCGCGGCCGGAAGATTTTCGACGGCACCCTCGCGGAGGCGAAACGGACCGTCCCGCGCCGCGTTTTGATCGAGACCAGCGACGACGTGGAGCCGATCCGAAGCCTGGCCGAGGTCGAGTTTATCAAACCGATGGCCAACGGAGCCGGCGAAACCGCCGGCCATTCCGCAGGCCGCTGGGAAATCCAAATGCGAGACAATGCAGATCCGCAAACCGTCCTCCAGGCCTGTTTTGCCCGGGGGATTCGGCTGCGAAGTTTCGATCAATCCGAGCCGTCCCTGCACGACGTTTTCGTGCGGTTGGTCGGACCCGAGGCACGGGAGGCCAGTTTTCGATGAAATACGCATTCTTGATCGCCTTGCGCGAATACCTGGAGAACGCCAAGACCAAAGGCTTTTGGATCGGGCTGTTTCTGTTTCCGGCCATCATCTTCGGCTCAATGCAGGTGCCGGTCTGGCTGGAAAAGAAAGGCACACCGACGCGCCACTTTGTTCTCGTGGACCCGTCCGGACAATTCGAGCGCGTGGCCGTGGATGCGCTGGAGAAGAACCATCAACGCCGCGTCATTCAGGAACTGCAGGCCTACGCGCGCAAGCACAGCCAGAACCGCTCCGCGACTTCCGGGCCGCCGGCGCAAGCGGTTTCCGGAACGAGCGCGGCGCGCAAATCCATCGAACCCTTATTAAGGGAATTGTCGGCGACGACGCCCGACGCGCTCGAACGTTTTCAGCGGCAGGGCGGCCAGAAGTTCTATCTGGAACAACTGCAGCCGTTCCTCGATCCGGCGGCGCCGGCGTTTGAAGAACCTCGCCGCCGTTTTCAGCGCGCCGAATTGCCGGCGGGTTTGAAGCCTGACATGGAATGGGCGACGTTGACGCAGGAGTTGCGGGCGTATTTGCGGGGCGGAAAGGAAGTGTCCGTCAACGGCCACGCGTCGGAGTTGTTCGCGGCGATTCTGATTCCGGCCGATATCGAGAAACGGATTGTGCGGCCCGGTGTGACGGCAACGCTCGTCCCCGATCCCGCGAAAGGCGTTGAATATTGGTCGGGCAATCTTGCGGACACGGAGTTGCGCGAGCAAGTCGAGCGGGCCATTAACGAAGAAATCCGCCGCCGGGAATTCGTGTTGCGCGGGATGGACCTCGCGACGATTCAGCAGGTCCAGCGCACGCACGTGCCATTGGCCGATCTGAATCCGAAAAAGGAGGAAGGCCAGGAACGCGTCAGCCGCGTCGATGTCATGCGGCAGTGGGCGCCGACGGCCTTCGTGTATCTGCTCTGGATCGCGATCTTCTCGATCGTGCAGATGCTGTTGAACAACACGATCGAGGAGGCAGAGAAGGCCAAACAGCAACATCCCTGCGCCGATTATCCCGACCAACCATCGCATGCCTCTCCTCATCTTCCGTGGGTTGTCATAACCGGAGGCTAGCACGTCATGGCGGACTTCGTCCAGGATGCCGGAGAGAGAGGTTTCGCCGGGAACAAAACAAAGCTCTTGGATTTTCGCACTGCTGAGCTATTTTGAATCCCGGCAAGCCCGTTCGAACAAAAGGCCGCATTATGCTGACGATTCTTGGAAAACCTGACCCATGGCAGAATCATTGCGACGGCATCTCCCGCCGGCACTTCCTCAAAATCGGCGGCATGGCCATGGGCGGCCTGTCGATGAGCCAACTGTTCTCGCTCCAGGCCGAAGCCGGCTCCGGCCGTGCGCACAAGGCGGTCATCAACATTTATCTGCCGGGTGGCCCGCCGCACCTCGACATGTTCGATCTGAAGCCCGACGCGCCGTCCGAATATCGGGGCGAATTCCGGCCCATTAAAACCAACGTTCCCGGCATCGAGATTTGCGAGCACTTCCCCAGGCTCGCTCAAATGATGGACAAGTTCGCGTTGATCCGCTCCATCGCGGATTCGGACGGCGACCATGACTGCTACCAGTGCATGACCGGGCACAAACGGCGGGAGCAAACGCCTCAAGGCGGATGGCCGATGTTCGGTGCGTGGGTGTCCAGGGTTCAAGGGTCGAATTCGGGCGTGCCCGCGAATGTTGCGCTGATGTATCCAACGGGCAACCGCACCTGGGGCGAGCCGGGCAACGGCGGTTTCATCGGCCCGGTTCACGCGCCAATCAACCTGGTCGCGAAAGATCCGAACGCCAAGGCTCAGAACATGATTTTGCAGGGCATCACGCTGGAGCGGCTGCGTGATCGCGACCGGCTCCGGACGGCGTTCGATCAATTCAGGCGGACCGCGGACACGAGCGGCATGATGGAGGGTCTCGACCATTTCAATCACCAAGCGATGGGGATTCTCTCCGGCACGGGACTGGTCGATGCCCTGGACCTTTCCAAGGAAGATCCCAGAATTCTCGAACGCTACGGCCAGAACAATCCCAAGTACGAGCGCGATGGCGCGCCCAAAATGATCCGGAATTTCCTGGTCGCCCGGCGGCTCGTCGAAGCGGGCGTGCGCGTCGTGTCGCTCAATTACAGCCGATGGGACTGGCACGGCGCGGACGGAATGAATTTCCCGAAATCGCGGGAAGAGTTTCCACTTTTGGACCAGGGTCTGTCGGCGCTGGTGACGGACTTGCACGAACGCGGCCTGGACAAAGACGTTTCCGTAATCGTGTGGGGCGAATTCGGACGCACGCCGCGGATCAACAAGATGAACAGCCGCGATCACTGGCCGCAGGTGAATTTCGCGTTGCTCGCCGGCGGCGGCATGCACACGGGCCAGGTGATCGGCGCGACGGATCGCGTCGGCGGCGAAGTCACGGAACGCCCGGTGAAATTCCAGGAAATCTTCGCGACCCTCTACCACAATCTGGGCATCGACGTCCGCACGGCCACGGTCAAGGACATCCAGGGCCGGCCGCAATACCTCGTCGATTCCGGAATCGAGCCGCTGCAGGAACTGATCTGACTCCCCCTTGCGTCAGGGTTCGCGGTTAAACAGGACCATGAAAACGATTCCCGTCCTCACGAGCGACGAGATTCAGGAGGATCGCCCAATGCCCAGTCGAAACCACTCCCGCGCGTCGCACAACCTGAGCGTGTTGCTGGACCGGTTCAATGACCGTTTTTCAATCCACCAGCAGTTGACGCTCAACCTGGACGGATGGCAGACCATCTCTGACATTTGTCTCTACCCCAAAGGGAGTTTGTCTTCGGACTGGTTGACCGATGAAGACGAAGTGACCATCCCTCCCGCGTTGGTTATCGAAATCCTCTCCCCAAAGCAGAATCTCCAGCCGTTGGTGGACAAGATCCGCGAATATGGCCGGCACGGAGTGAAATCGTGCTGGCTCGTTGAGCCGGCCACGCGCGTTGTGTCCGTCTTCCCGGCCTCGGGCGGAAGCCGCGCGTGTTCGGAAGGAACCTTGCGCGATGAGACCGTGGGCATCGAAATTCCGCTGGCTCAAATTTTCGCCTGATTCGGTTGCGCGTAGTTCCCGCCTTTAGAGCGACCTATCCAACGCGTTCGGCTTTTCCATCGCCCGACCGGCTGAAGCCGGGACTACATACGCCCATCCTCAATCCTTCATCCTCTTCGGGTACGGCTTCGCAGTGCCTCGTTCTCTGCGCGAATCGCCCCGCTTGGCTGACATGGGATCGAATCGTTCAGGCCAAGCTAAAGTTTCCTTGAAAGGCGCCGATTATGAGTTATTTATAACAGCGCTCGAACAACCCTAGCTCCATTCGACCCAAATGGCCCGCGCTCTCCAGGCGACGCTTGTGCTCGTGGCACTCTCTTTCAGCACGATGGCACACGGACAGAACAGCCTTCGTTGCTCGGTCATCCGCGCCCAGCAAAATGGCGTCGTGATCGCCTGGGAGGCTGCTCCAGGTCGAAGCTACACACTTGAAGAGACGAGTTCGCTGCACGGTCCCTGGCGCCCGGCCGGAGTTTATCTCGCCACGACGAATCGGCTGGCCGCCAGCCTGACCATCAGCGAGCGCACCAAGTTCTTCCGCATTCTCCAACCGCAACGGGCGCCGAACCTGCAATCGGCCGGCACCTGGCAAACCGGCTACGCGTTCGATCCGCGTTTCGCGAATTACTACCAGAATTCCGCCGAAGTGCCGCAGCGCGTCCTGTCGATCAACCAGCAACTGAAGGATCAAGGATTGCTCGGCGAGCTGGCTCCGATTGAGCCTGTGCCCGACGCAGGCGCGTATATCGCCATGGTCCACACCCCGGCTCACATCCAGGGCATTCATTCGATTCCGATTGACCAGGGCCACGGGGCCACGGAACCAATCGGCGTGATCGCGGATCTGGCCACGGCGCACGTTCTGGGCGCGGTGCGAGATGTCTGCGAGGGCAAAATCCGAAATGCCTTTTGCAACATCCGCCCGCCGGGCCACCATCAGATCAACAGCGGCTATTCCTACGGCTTCTGTTGTCACGCCAATGCGGTCATCGCGGGGCGCTTTGCCCTGGAACGCTATCCGAATTTCATCAAACGTGTCATGATCGTGGACTGGGATTACCATCATGGCAATGGCACGCAGTTCTTTGTCGGGAACGACCCGGCGTTTCTGTTCTACGACACCTGCGCGGGCGGCTTCTATTCCGGCGGCGATGAATCCCACCACGGCCTCATGACGGGAAATCCGGGCAACGACGGCTTTCTCCGCGAATGGGAGAATGAGATGCTGCCCCTGGCGAAGGAATTCAAACCCGATCTGATTCTGATTTGCGCGGGGTTCGACAGCAAGAAAGGCGACCTCATGGGCGGCCTGGGATTGACGGCGCGCGGGTATTCGCTCCTGACGCGCAAAGTCATGGATATCGCGGATGCCTTCAGCGGCGGGCGGGTGGTCTCGATTTTGGAGGGAGGCTACGCCGACAACAACGGCCAGTTTCCCGGAACGTTCAATGGACTGAAACAGGCCGTTGAGAATCACGTCCGCACCCTGATGACCGGCGAACTCCAGCCCGAGACTCCGTTCTTCTGAAAGGTCCGGCGGCTTTCACGGATGCTCAAACCGACGGCCACGATGGAGGCGCACCCGATCTCCAACGGCGAAACTCCCTCTCCTCCATGAAGTGGAGGAGAGGGCTGGGGAGAGGAGGAGGGCCGTCTTTATTTCGGCCAAACAATGGGCCGGAGCAACCGCCCAATCATTTCGCGATTTCCGAAAAATTCTTGAAATGAAGGAAGTCGATGCCGTCGTCGTCGCGACGCCGGATCACTGGCACGCGATTCCCACCCTGCTGGCGTGTCAGGCGGGCAAGGATGTGTTTGTCGAGAAGCCGCTGGGCCTCACGATCCGCGAGGGCCGCACGATGGTCGAAGCAGCCCGGCGTTATAACCGGGTCGTGCAAACCGGCCTCCAGCACCGCTCTGCCCCGCATTACAAGGAGGTCGAGGACATCATCCAGAGCGGCCAGATTGGCGAAGTCCATTTCGTGCATGTCTGCAACTATTCCACGGTCTATACGGCCGCGGGCGGCCCGCCTCCGGATTCCGATCCGCCGGAAAGCCTGGATTGGGACATGTATCTCGGACCGGCGCCCAAGGTTCCCTTCAATAACCTGCGCTTTCGCACTTACCGGCGTTTCTATGATTACTCAGGGGGGTTCATCACGGACTTCGGCGCGCACCGGCTCGATTCCGTGCATCAAGTGATGCATGATGATCGGCCGCTGTCCGCGATGGGGGTGGGGGGATTGCACGGACCGAAGAGCATGATCGACACGCCGAACGTTCTCCATGTGACGTACGAGTACAAAGATTGGGTCCTGAGCTACGAGGGAATTCAGCTCAACGGCTTTGGCACGGGGCCGCGCCTGCCCGGCGGACGGGTCCCGTACAACGCCTCCGGCGCTCACGACCGTCCTCATGGCGAAGCGTTCTACGGCGCCAAAGGCACAATTTTTTCCGACCGGGTCGGCTATGAGATCTTCCCGGCGGCGCGCGGCGGCGGGGAACCCAAATCGGTCGCCGGCCGCGACTGCACCGATCTGCACGCGCGCAACTTCATCGACTGCGTGCGGTCGCGGCAACGGTTCGTGGCGGATGTCGAGATCGGGCACAAGTCAACCATCGTCGCGCATCTTGGAAATATTTCCTACAAAGTCGGTGGCCGGAAAATTCGCTGGGATCCGGACAAGGAACAGATCCTTGACGACCCGCAAGCTGCGGCATTGCTTGAGCGCAAAGCCCGAAAGCCGTGGGATCTGATCTAACCTTTGCCTTTTGGGCAGGCAAGCATGCCTGCTCCTGGAGATTGTTCTGAGAGCCTTCCAAAGTGCCACTCAAGACTGTCTTCGTCGTTAACTTCGTTGCAATCTTTGTGGACGGACGCGGTCTTCGACCAAACTACAGGGCAGGCAGGATGCCTGCCCTACGTTAAACCCCGCTGGCCATGTGCTGCTTGATCGCGGCCAGCGCGCGGTCGATTTCCGCCGTCGTATTGTAGAAATGCGGTGAGAACCGGATGCCCGGACGATCCGACCCAAGCCGCGTCGCGCAGCCGATGCGATGTTTCGCATACAACGCCGCCGAAAGTTTTCCGATGTCGAGATTCCCGGGCCGGAACGACACCACTGCGACCGACCGCGCCGGTTCCAGGCTCGTCCAGATCTTCACGCCTTCGATTTTCCGCAGCCCTTCGAGAAGCATTTGCGTCAACTGCCGCGCGCGGGCTTCGATCGCGCCCCGGCCGATCTCGCTCTGAAATTTGAGCGCGCGGCCGAAGCCCATGATCGCCGGCTCGTCGCGCTGGCCGAACGCCTCGAAGGTTTTCGAGATCCCGACCGCGCCCGGCATGGCGCTCAGAATGCTCGCCCAAATTTTCGGTTGTGCGGATTTGTTGATGTAAAGCACGCCCACTTCTTTGGGACCGCACGGCCATTTGTGCGCGCTGCCTGTGTAGAAATCCGGTTGCATCTCGCGTAAATCGACGTCCAGGAGTCCCAGCGACTGCGCGCCATCGACCAGCGTGAGGATGCCGCGTTCGCGGGCCAACCGGCAAAGTTCTTTCGCCGGAAACAAATCGCCGACGGTGCTGGTGAGATGCGTGAAGCCAAGCATCTTCGTGCGCGCGCTCATCGCCTTGGAAAACGCATCGAGGTAATAATCGAATCCGGGGTGCGGATTCACCTGCTCGACGAGGCGGATCGTGAACCCCCAGCGCTTCGATTTCTCCTGCCACGCCGCCAGGTTGCTCGGATGATTGTCCCAGCACAACAACACTTCGTCCCCCAGTTTGAGATCCACGCCGCTGGACACGAGATTGTTGCTTTCGCTGGTGTTCCGGGTGATGACGATTTCCTCGGGCGTGACGCGAAGGAACTCCGCCAGCGCCCGGCGCGTCGCTTCTTTGCCCTCACTCATCTGGACGCGATTCTGGAACGACGGATCGCGGTCCATGTCGCGGGTGTGGCCGTACATCGCTTCGAGCACGGGCGCCGGCGAGGGACAGAGATTGGCGGCATTGAGCACGCCGAGATCCGGCGGCATGACGAACTGCTCCCGGACTTGCAGCCAGAATTTCTCGTCGGGCGCCGCCGGCGTGCCGGGCAACGCGGGGCGCGCCCACGTGAAGCCGGTCCGGGCAAAAACAGCGGCCGAGCCACCCCAGGCAAAAAGACGCGCGAATTCGCGGCGATTCACGGAGCCAAAATTGTTCTGAGCATCGGCGCGCATAACGATCTCCTTCCAGGGCAGGTTTAGTCGTTCAGGTTTTTCGAGCGCCAGCTTACGCCGACCGGGAGTGGAGTTCAAAGTCTAAGGTTTCGAGTACAATCCACCGTAATCCACCGTATCCCCTCGGTTTAGGTAGTTACTGCTTGGTCCGCGGGATGGACGACAAAGCTCGTAGCGCAGAGTTGCACTCTGCCGTATCGCAGAATTGTATTCTGCGGGGCGTCTCCCAGTCCGAGCCCGCTGGGACTTGCCGGCGCCCTGCCGATTGGAAATCGGCGATACAGCAGATTGAAAATCTGCGCTACCGTTCTCCGGTCGATCTGTCGTCAATCCCACGGTCTGCACAGTAAGGTGGGGCGAAGCTCCTGCCGAGCCAACGCCATCGAAGGAAACCTCCGCAGGAGCGTCGCTCCACCGTTGTTAAACTGAGGGGTTGCCAATCCACGCTTGATTCGAGTGCTATTCCGCGGACAATTCGATCATGCAAAAGGCACCGCCTTCCTCCCCCAAGTTATTCCTGAATCGCCGCGCATTCCTGAAGCAAACCAGCCTCGCCTCGACTGCGGCCGCTCTGGCGCCCGCGATTAGCCTGACCCGCGCAGCCGTCAGCAACGACACAATTCACATCGGTGTGATCGGCGCCGGAGGACGCGCGCGGGGTCTGATGCAAGTCCTGACGAGGATTCCCAAAACCAAGATCATCGCCGTGTGCGACATCTACGACGCCCATCTTTCGGCCGCGAAGAAGATCGCGGACGCCGGCGCTTTCGCCACTCATGAATATGAACGACTGCTCGAACGCAAGGATGTGGACGCTGTGCTCATCGGCTCGCCGGACCACTGGCACGTTCCAATGACCATCGATGCCTGCGCCGCCGGAAAGGATGTCTATGTCGAGAAACCGCTCACGCACAGCCGCGACGACGGCAAAACGGTCGTCGCCGCGCAGGACCGCTACCATCGCGTCGTGCAGGTCGGGACGCAGCAGCGGTCGATGCCGCAGTTTCACAAGGCGCGCCGAATGATTCAGGAAGGTGTGCTGGGCAAGATTCACAAGGTCCATCTCACGTGGAATCGAAATTTCCTGCCGTTCCAGAAAAGCGTTCCCTCGATCCGCGCCGAGGATTTGAATTGGAAAAAATTTTTGGGCGCCGCGCCGGAACAGCCTTTCGACGCGTATCGATTCCGGAATTGGCGATGGTTCTGGGATTTTGGCGGCGGCATTCTGACCGATCTCATGGTACACTGGCTGGACGGCGTGAACTGGCTCCTCGATCTCGGCATGCCGGCGGCCGCGACGACCGTCGGCGATCACTTCGCGACCAAAGGCGTGTGGGAAACGCCGGACACGATCCAGACGTTCCTCCAGTATCCGGACAAAGGATTGCAGATCTACTTTGAGGGCACGTTTGTCAATGCGCGCAACCGGGCCATGACCGAAATCATGGGCGAAAATGCGACGCTTTACCTCGACCGCGGGCGCCTTGAACTTCATCCGGAATCGGGCCGCAAACTGGAACCGAAAGAAATCGTGCTGGGTTCCGGTCCGCGCGGCGCGGATTTCTTCAAGGAACCCGACGGCGAATTGCTGCACTTGACCGATTGGCTCGACGCGATTCGCGCGCGCAAAAAACCCAGCGCGCCCGCCGAAGCCGGCGTCCTGGCCGCCGAAGCCGCGCACATGGCCAATCGCGCCTATCGCGAAGGCCGTGTCGTGCGGCGAGTGGCGTGAAAACAGGATTAGTTCTTTGAGGATTCAGAGGAAAACTGCCTCAGAGCGTGTCCGAAAATTGCGCGGGGTCCTGCGGCGAGGGATTTTGGCTGTGGCCAAGGCGGCGAGGTCCGAGCATCCCCAACGCGGGCTGTAAGGACCGAGCCAACGCAGGCCACGGACAAAAGACCCGCCGCCCGGAGGGTTTTCGCGCCAAAGGCCGCCTGGCTTCGTTGCTCCTCAGTCGAAGATCCAGGGAGGATATTCTCCTTCGTTGCGCCTCGCCATCCGGCCTTTGGCGCGAAAACAGGACCCCGCGGAATTTTCGGACACGCTCTCAGTGGTGATGTCGGTCTTGGCCGCTGTCTTCCTTTCCTCCGTGATTCCTTTGTGGCCGAAGCCTGCGGTTCGGCTACCAGATGGTTCCGCATTGAAACTGGAAGGCGTGACTTGCGGAACGAACGTTTTTGTCGGCGGTGGAAAAGCAGATTCCTATCGGGGTTGCGCGCGCCCTAAAGATCGAGCCAGGAATGCTCGGCGGTCAATCCGGCGACTCTCCCCCGAAAGTCTTCCTGAGATAGCCGAGATAGTTGCGCGAGATGGGGGATTGCGCCCAGTGCCGCGCCGAACGGGCCAATTGACCGAAGATCGCCTCAAACTCCGCCTGGCTCAGCGCGTACGTGCCAAGCAGCAACGCGGCGGCTTGCCAAAGGGCATCGTGAACCGTTCCCAGGCTCTTGCCATCCGGCCGGCGGCGCAGCAAGGAATAGACTTCCTCCAATTCCTGATCGGTTCGGTCGCCTATTTGATCGCTCAGCAACAAGACGTGATTCTCGATCAGATAGAAATAGAGGGAGTATTCCGGCGGGTATCGATTCATCTCGGAGTCCGGAGGCGGCTGCCGGCCTCCCCGAAACATTTCGCGCAGCGGAGGCGCTTCCCAAAATACGGCTTTCTCGCCGTCGTAAAGCGGGACCGAGCGCCGGTCCAGAACTCTGACCTGCTTCTGACCTTCGTTTACTTCGAGAGCGAGCTGCAGTTTCTCGGCCTTGAGCCCCTGGGCGATCACCAATTCTTGCAAGGAAGGGATCAGTTCGACCGCAGGCTCGAGTTCGTCGTCGGATTCTTTCGTAGGCATGGTTGCAGGCAGTGTTTGGATGTCTCCGTTCAAGAGTCGCTCCACCGCGTCGTCGATCATTTCATCTTCGTCGCCTTCCGCTTCGAGAAGGGACAGGAGGAACCTGGCCTCAAGCGTGGCTGGAGTTTTGGATGCCTCGGCAGCGGCGAGGTCCCGGAATTCGTCAGGCGCGCCGCGCAATATCTCTACGAAATCCACCGCCAGGGCTTCGGTCAGTTCGGGCTTCTCGGCCTGCTTTCCATCCGACAGATCTTTGACCAAACGAAGCGCATGATCGAACGCTGCCGGGATGTCCTCCGCATCTGCAGCCATCGAGAAAAGATGGTGGCGCGCTTCGATGTCGCTGGGATCCAGCCGCAGCGTCCTTTCGAACCACTCGCTCGCCCAGGCAGTCTTGCCGCAGGCGCGGAACAGATTCCCCAGACGCGAACACAGGAAAGCATTGTTCGGCTCACTGTCGTTGACTGGAGGGGTTACCGGGTTCGGCTCATTTCTCCTCGACAAGCCCGGTCCGGAATCGAAAGTTGCCGCGCATTGAAAGCGAGATGAAACGCTTTGTTTCCCTCTTCCTGATCGGCGCAGGCGTCCTGGCCGCTCTTCTTGCCTGGCCGCGTGAGAACAAACGCGCTCGCGGAGTTATGCCGAGCGAGGTTTATGTCTGGCAGCGATCCTGGACGCCGTCATTGGAAGATGCCATCGCGGAACGCGCGGAGGCCTTCGCCGAGTTGGTCGCTCTGAACGCGGAGGTCACCTGGCGGAGCAAGCAGCCGCACGTCACGCGCGTGGCGCTCGATTACGCGGCCCTGCGCAGCAGCGGCCGCCCGGTCGGCCTGGCCTTGCGCGTCGGGCCTTTCGCGGGACCCTTCGCGGAGGAGGACCAGCGCACTCGGTATCTCGCCGATCTGGCGGTTTCATTGGTCGAGGCCGCGAAGAGCCACGGGCTTCACCCTGCCGAACTGCAAATCGATTTCGACGCTGCAGAATCGAAGCTGGACGGGTACCGCGTCTGGGTGGAGGCCATCCGCAACCGCGTCGCGCCCATGCCGGTCACCATCACCGCGCTGCCATCATGGCTGAACCGAGCCGCGTTCAAGCGCCTCATCGCCGCCGCCGACGGCTACGTCCTGCAAGTGCATTCGCTCGCCCGGCCACGCGACGCGCGTGCGCCGTTCAGTTTGTGTGATCCGACCGAAGCGAAGCGCGCGGTCGAGAAGGCCGGACGCCTGAGCAAGCCCTTCCGCGTCGCTCTCCCCACTTACGGTTACCAGATCGCATTCGACCGCGGCGGCAAGTTCGTGGGTTTGTCCGCCGAAGGTCCGGCGAAGCTGTGGCCGGAAGGCACGCAACTGCGCGAGGTGCGGGCGGATCCTCAAGCCATGGCCGAACTCATCGCTCGCTGGATCAACGACCGCCCGCGGGCACTGACGGGCGTAATCTGGTATCGGCTGCCAGTCGAAGGGGACACGCTCAACTGGTCCTGGCCAACCCTCGCTGCCGTGATGGACGGCCAGGTGCCGCGACCTGGCTTGCGGGTTGAACTCCGGCGCCCCAAACCTGGACTTGTTGAAGTGGATTTGATTAACGCGGGCCAGGCCGATCATAATGCTCCCGTTCGCGTTGGACTGACCTGGAATTCGGCGCGGTTCGTGGCGGGCGACGCCCTGCAAGGGTTCGAACTGAAGGGCAAGGAAAACGCTGTCGAATTCGCGGCAACGCCAGACTCCGCAAGGCTGGAGGCCGGCCGCCGCCGCACCATTGGCTGGGTCCGATTGGATCAACCGGCCGAGGTGCACGCTGCGCTCGAACCCTAATCGGATCGGCAAGGCCGCAAACCAAAGGGAGCGCGGCTGTGGTCGAAGACCCAACCGCAGCGCGTTGGAACTGACGGGCGGCTGCGGCTGGTGCTGCGCACACAGCCGCGTTCCGAAAAAGCGTCGTGGCTTGCGACGATTTCGGGCGGTACTGATAGACTCCAAGTCTGCGCTACGGGGAATTCTGTCCTGCACCGCTGGTATCCTCTCAGTTAACGACGGTGGGGCGACGCTCCTGCGAAGCCTTTCTTCGATGGCATTGGCTCGGCGGGAGCCTGGCCCCACCCTCAACTGAGGGCATACTCCAAGGTTGACAACCCCGCAGCCGCGAAGGAGCTTTCGGTTACGTTTTCGTCTTATGAATCGAGCGTGCGCGACAGCGGCCGGAGTGGTGGTTTTTTCGGCATGGGTGCTTGGCCAAGGATATCAGCCCGGACCTTACGCGCCACGGCAACCTTACCCGGCACGCCCGCTCACCCCGTATCGAAATCCGGCGCTGACCAACGCGGTGACCAATTTCCCGCAACGGCCCGGACTGCCCGCGGGGCGATCCTACTTCACGAACACTCCGCCTGGCGCGGCGCCAAATCGCTATGCGCCTGCGCCTGGACCGACGAACTATTTGCCAGGCGGACGCTACGTCCCAAACCGGCCTTATCGCACGAACTTCGCGCCCGGCGCTCGATTCGCCACGAACGGCTTCGCACCCACGAACTATGCGCCGGGGAACCGTTTTGCGCCCAACCCGTATTCGTTCCCGAACGCTGTGCCGCGCGCCGGCTACGGCACGAACGCGGCGCGTTTCGCGCCGACGCTGACCAATCTCCCCGGTTACACGACCATGACGACGAACGGTCAGACGGGCAGCAACAGCTTCGCGTCTCCGCCGGGCACGACCAACTTCCTCCTTCCGAACTCCACGAATTCACAATCGCGCCTGGCGCTCACTCCGGCGCAGCGGCAATCCATCGAGCGATTAGCCCTGATCTTCCATGGGATCAAGAAGCCGCCCGTCACTTCCTCGCAGCGGCAACAGATTCTGAACTCGCTGCTCGATTCGATTCCGGGCATGGCATTTCTGCGCCGAAGCGGAGGGGGAGACAAAGCCCGTACGCCGAATCTGCCCTCTTTTGAATCAGTGACCAAGCTGGTCGATGATCTGGCCGCGGCGTGGCCGAGCAAAACTTTCACGTATCAGCAGAAATTCCAGTTGGCTCTGGACTTCAACCGAATCGTGAACTGCGGCAACTTGACTGAGGGGGAAGTGTTGGTGGTGGTCAACGATGCCCGGCGTGTGCTCCAGCAAATAGGAGTCAGCGAAGAGGCGAAAAACACGCTCATCGACGATTTGAGCGCCATCGCGGCGGAAGTGCAGAAGACTTACGCCAAGGAGACGAAGGAGACGGCTGTGACAGCCGAACCGGAGAAGTAGGATTCGGCTCGCTGAGGACAGGCTCGCCGTACCGCGGGACGGCGGGAACCGCCCTCGCGGTTAAACCTCCCACATTGAGACTATTGAGACACCTGGCTGGCGCACACCGTTGACGCGTGCGGCATTTGGGTTTACTTACTGGGAATCAAGCCAGGAATCATTAACCAAAAACCAAAACCATTCGAGATCGGAGTTATGAAAATGCCGCGAATTCACACGCCCGCCCTCCCGCTGCTGGGATTGGCGTTGAGCTTCCTTATTCCATCAGTGACCGCGCAGCTTACTTCCAACGCGGACCCTTCCAGACCGAGCTTTACCGCCGTCCAGCATCAAGCCGGAGGAGAAATCCTTTTGCGCCTCAATGTTCCCACGAATAACAACGTGCGGCTGGAGGTCTCCACGGATCTGGTCACCTGGACGCCGCTCTACACGTTTCCCGCCGCGCCCGCGGCGCAGAGTTACACGGATTCCACGGCTCCTTACCTGCCGGTCCGATACTACCGCGCCATGCACTTGGCCTCGCCCACCCCGATGACGGGCGATCATCTCGTGACGTCGGACGGCGACGTCGTGGTGTATCCGATCGATCACGCGACCTTCGCGGCGAGATGGAAGGACAAAATCATCTACTTCGACCCGGTCGGCGGCGGCACGCGTTTCCAGAGGCTGCCGCGCCCGAACATTATTTTCATCACGGACATTCACGGCGATCACCTCAACGCCGCGACGCTCACGGCGATTGACGCGAAGAACGCAGAAATTGTCGCGCCGCAAGCGGTTTATCAGCAGTTGGCGAGCGACTTGAAAGCCAAAACCAAAGTCATGGCCAATGGCGACAAAGCCGAGGTTCAGGGCATCACTGTCGAAGCCATTCCAATGTACAACATCACACCGGGCCGCACCGGCCACACCAAAGGCCGCGGCAACGGCTACGTCCTGACCATCGGCGGCAAGCGCATCTACGTGGCTGGCGACACAGAGGACATCCCGGAAATGCGCGCCTTGCAGAACATCGACATGGCGTTCGTTTGCATGAACCTGCCGTTCACGATGGATATCAATCAAGCCGCCAGCGCGGTGCGGGAGTTTCGTCCCAAGGTCGTCTATCCGTATCACTACTCCAGCAGCGACGTGAATCGGTTCAAACAGCTCATCGGAAAGGACGTGAGCGTCGAGGTCCGTTTGCGGAAGTGGTACTCGTGAGCGGCGCGGAAGTCGCGGGATTGGAGTAATGGAGTCTTGGAGTCTTGGAGCTCTGAATACCGATACTCCAACACTCCATCCCTCCACCACTCCAGTTCTTCCCCTCCGGTTACTGCATCTGCACCTTCAATCTGTAAAACATCGTTCGGTTTGCGCTGTTGGGCAACGCGGCATTGGCGCGATACGTGTCGGTGACCGTGCCGTCGCGATTCTCCTTGGAGCCAATCAGAGTCAGATTTGAATCTGCGGCGCTCCAGGAGTGGAGGTCCTGGCTCGATTCGACCGCGAACTTCACGCCGCGCGCAGCCGGTCGGCGACGGAATTCCAGAGTGACGTAGCTGGCCTTGACGCCGTTGACCTCGAATGGCGCGACGGCTGCCGTGGGGCCGAACCGAGAAGCGGGATTCTCCGGATCGGAACCGGTGGCAAATTCAAAAAGATCGCTCAACCCGTCGCCGTCACTGTCTTTCGCCGGATCGCCGACAAAAATGTCCGCGCCGGTCCCAGACTCGCCGGGCGTGCCGCCTGTCCTCACGCTCAGAATCCAACGCGAAGGATCCGCGGGATTTGGGTTCGTGGCCGGTTCCTTCAGCACGAGGCTCAGGGTGTCGCCGTCACTCAGCGGCGGCCACGGGGTGTTGTTGTCATACTGGAATTCCTTGATCATGCTGCCGTCCGCTGCCTGGATCGCGATGGTTTCACCGGCGTTGTCCAGGCGGCCCCGAAACTGGCCCGCGATTCTTGAGCCGGGAACTTGCGGGTAGCGAATCGAGAAAGCCCGCCTGTCCGCGACCAGCACGACGGATTCCCCGGGCTTCAAGAGTCTGGCGGACACGGGAGCGAAGGCAAAATCGAAATCCACGCCGTTGACCAGCTTCACCCCGGAGAGATCGATCGCGTGTTTCGCGATGTTGCGCAGTTCGAGGAATTCAAATTGCCCGGCATCGACCAGCCCCGCGGCCGTTTCCGCAGCCGTAGGCAGCGCGGGACGATACATGATTTCTGAAACGACCAGATTCGCGGCGCTCGCCGGCGCGGCGTTGAAGAAGAACGTCGCCGTGGCCAGCGGCGTCCATTGCCTCTGGAAGTAAAGCCGGGTGTTCACGGTGACGGAAGATTGAAGGCTGATCGGTCCGGAGTATTTGAGAGCCGCGCTGCTGATGTCGCCGCCGGGAAGCCTCGGATCGGAACTGTCCAACGTGTAATAGAGGTCGCCTTCCGGATACTGATTGGTGAGTTGAACGCGGCGATAGGGCTCGATGGCAAGTTGGACGGGCGCGGAGATCGGGCCGCCGTCGTGGCTGAACACGGGCGGGCGATACACAACTCTCCCGGCGCGCAAACTCTGTTCGTCCAGCCATTCCAGGCGCGGCACGATCCAGTTTTTCAAATAATCCACCTCCGCTTGCCAGGTTCGAATCTTGGTTTCGCCGGCGGGGTTAGGCCAGTCGCGCGTGCCCAGGCGCGGCCATTTTCGGAAATGGCGCGCGACGGGATTCTGGATCTCCGCCGGGGCGCGATTGCTCACGGCGCCCGTGTAATCGTCGAGGAGCGTCGCCATGTGCCCGTCAATCGTGGCTAAAACATTCTGGGTGGCAAAGATCGTTCGGCGCATTTGCCAATATCGATCCCAGTGCGCCAGTTTGTAATCGGGATCGGCGTGGAGCCGCGGATACCAGAGTTGCCCGGCGCCGTTGGCGTTGTCGTAAAGCCAGCCCGTGGCGCGGTCGCCGGTCGCGTAATCCGCGTTGCCGAGCGAAATGTTGAAATCCCACAACGGCCCGGCCCGCAGCCGGCCGGCGCGATCTTTGTGGAAGTAGGTGCTGAACACGTAGCCATCGACCTGTTTGGAAATCTCGAGCAACCACTGCGCATCGATGAAAGTGTCCGGGTCAATGTATGCGCGGTAGCCGTTGGTGGGGTTGCGGAAGTTCGCGCCGTTGAGCGCCGTCTCAAACGAGTTGATGTTAGTGCGCAGGTAAAGAAGCTGAGTCGAGTTCAAACGATCCGGATCGAAGCTCTGCAGCGGAATCGCGAATCGCGAAGTCGTCCAGTTGCTCTTCAACGCGTCATCCTTGTCTTTGCGAAAGATGTAGCCACCCGTGATCAATTCGGGATCGACGGTCTTGTCATTGAGGTTCTCGATCGGCACGCGGTCCTTGCCGCGTTTGAGTTTTTCCGTGAGGAGGTAAATGCCCCGGTAGCTGGTGTAGCCGACGCGTCCCGCCACGGGCCGAACTTGATTGAAGAACAGCTCGACGAACCGGCTGCGCACCGAGGTGCCGTCTTCACCGCGCAGCGCGATCATCCAATCGAAGACCAGTTTGTTCCGCATCAGGGTCTTCTCGCTCCAGGGGCCGATCAACGCCCAATCCGATTCCGCGGGCATGCCGAGCAAACTGGCGTCGCGGTCTCTGGCCGCTTCGTCCCACAATTCCAGTGAATAGCTGCGCTGGTCGAAGCCGGCCGAACTTTCCCCGCGCACGTGGACTCCCGCAGGCCCGGCATATTCAGGCGGCGTGGTCAGGCTGGCCCGTCCGGTCTTGGGGTCGCGCTGAATCACGACGGCGTAGCTGGGACGAAACGGCCGGGAGCCGCCGGTGGAGCCATCGATGTTGACGCCGAAACTGTCCACAAAAATCAGCGGCAGATTCGAATCGAAAACTTTTCCCGTGCCGGCGTAGTTTGCCAGCGAAGCATCCATCGGGACGAACGTGCGGCTGCTCGCCCGACCGGGCAGGTGGCCCGGCGCATAGACGCGCGCTTTGACGGTCGTGAATTGCGTGATGGACAGCGAATTGGTGAGGAGCAACGAGGCCGGTCCCGGCTCCGTCCGGTCCAGCGTGTAACGAATTTCTGCGCCGGGCACACTGGGGGCCGACAGACTCAGCGTCACGGGCTCGCTCACGAACCCGCCCGCATGCGAGAATTCCGGTTCCGGACTGAGGGACGCCGGCGCGGGAACCATTGTGTTCACGGTGCCGGGAGACGCAGGATACATGTAGCCGCGTTTGCGTTCGGTTCCTTTTTCCCCATAGGCCACATTTTTCTCCTGCGGGCCGTATTCAAACGCGCTGGCAATCGTCTTTCCATCAGGCCGCACCAGCGCGAGGTAACCGCCGCTCCTGGCCAGGTTGAAACCCGCGTGCAAAAAGCTCGTCGCGGAGAGTTGGCGACTGCGCCCCGACGCGAAGACGACTTGATAATTGTAAGGAGTCATTGTCAGGGCCGGGATTTTCCATTTCGTCAGATTGGCTTTGGAATCGGTGAGATACCATCCGGCCAAATCCACCGAGGCCGCTGAGCCGTTCATCAGTTCGATCCAGCCTGGCTTGTCCGCAAATTCGTCTTCGAACTCGCTGTTGTTGGCGACGAATTCCGAAATGATCGGCCCGCCGGTGTCGATGACGGGAACCGCGAGGGTCGTGGCCCGAAGATCGTCTATGCTCACATGCATGCCGGTCGTCGTGGTCCGCGCGGTGAAAGCGAACTGATCCCCCACGCCCGGCGTGAAGCCCGGCGTCGGCAAGTCTGTGCAAACCGGCCGGCTTTCAAAGCTCAGATCCAAGCCGGCCGAATCCCAGTGGATCACGACCGCGCGGCTGGACGGACTGAATAGGAACGACCTTTGGACATTGGTGATGCTCACCCCGCCGATGAACACTTCAATCGAAGGCGGATCGTTGGCGGCGTCGAGCGTGTCAAAGGCAATGGTCAAACCGCCTGGCAACGGCGCGAACCCGCCTTCGCCTGTGCCGTTGTCCTTCGGGATGCGCCCGAAGTTGATCGACCAACCTTCGCCCGACGCTGCGCCCGTCGGCGTGTCCATGATCACATTGAACTTGAGGTCGAAACTTTTGATGACGTTGCCAGGATCCAGGTCTGGGAGTTTGAAGGAGCCGATGGCATGGGGCGCGTTTCGCTCGGCCAGCCGAAGCGCTTTTCCATAGACACCGGCCACTGGAGCTCCCGAACCTGCTGGTTGATCTGAGCCGATTAGCGTGCCATCAGCGAGATCGACGGTCGCGTCTGTGAACTCGAAGATTTGATTGGAATTGCCGGGCGGGTAGCTGGCGGCCAGGACGAAGGGCGCAGCAGCGAGCCAGGCCGCTGCCCAGAGAACAAGACGAGCATGGTGCATAAGACGTCTCAGGTTTGGATGTTGTGTGCTGCGAGGGAGGATAGGGATTGCTCGCCTGGAGCGAAAGAGAATTGCGGCTGCCGCGCGTAATCCGCACCGCTGAGTCAAGAATCTGGCGAAAGGAGCGCGGGCAGCCTGCCGGCCGGCTTTCTTCGAGATCTTCAGGCAGCCCGCGCGGGCAAGCTGCTCGCGCTCCTTCTTGAATCAGCCGCGCGTAATCCGCTGGCGTGCCCTCGATTGCTCGTTTCCCTCAGCTCAGAGCGTGTTTTGAGAATGACCGCTGTTCGTAGCAGCCGAGGTAACGAGGCCGAATTCTCAGGCAAATCGGAAAAGCGGGTCTTACGTCAGCGCCACGTTTTTCAGAAACAAGCACTCAGAAGCTCTCCCTCCGGGAGATCGAAGGAAACTTGCGCGTCGGGAAGCGTGGGGAAGCAAATCCTGGCACCGGAAGCCTGGTCCAGTTAAGTTTCCTCTTCAAGATCCACCATGAAACAAGGAAAGCCATGAAAACGATCCCTCGCAGACAATTCCTTAAAACTTCCCTGGGCAGCGCCGCAGCCATATCGGTCGCATCGCGAGTTGCCGGAGCCGAATCCGTTTCCAAAGCGCCCGCCAGCGAGCGCTTGCAAGTTGGCTGCATCGGCGTCGGCGGCCGGGCCGGATATCTCATGCAAACTTTCGCCGGACTTCGGAACGCCGACGTCGCGACCATCTGCGACATCGATTCACGGCGGCTGGCCGGCGCCGTGTTGAGTGTGGAAAAGGCGCAAGGGACGAAACCGAAAACGGAGACCGACTTCCGCAAGCTGGTTGAGGACTCCAAGCTCGACGCCCTCGTCGTGGGCACGCCGGATCATTGGCACGCGATCCCGACCATCCTGGGCTGCATCGCGGGCAAGGACGTTTATGTCGAGAAACCCGACGGGCACAACATGGAGGAGGGCTTGCGCATGATCGACGCAGCCCGAAGGCACAAACGCATCATTCAACTCGGAACCCAATCGCGCACGAGCGAGCATTTCCGATCCGCGATGGCGTACATCCGCAGCGGCAAACTGGGCCGCTGTCTCGTCGCGAAAGGCTGGGAGAGCGCCAAACAAGGTTCCATTGGACGCCCGCCCGACAGCGAACCGCCGCCCGGCGTGGATTACGACACCTGGCTGGGTCCGGCGCCGAAGCGGCCTTTCAACGTGCGCCGGTTCCATGGCAACTGGCGCTGGTTTTTTGACTACGGCACGGGCGACCTGGGAAACGACGGCGTGCACCGGCTCGACATCGCGCGCTGGGCGTTGAGCACGGCCACCGAAGCGCTCGGCGAACCGCCGCTGGGTTTGCCCACCGCGATCTGCGCCAGCGGCGGCAAATGGTATTTCGACGACATGCAAGAATGGCCGGACACCTTGCAGGTCACTTACGAATACGCCGGGAACCCCGGCAAGATTCTCACTTACGAAATGCGGGTTTGGTCGCCTTACGACTATTACGGGAATGAAGAAGGCGCCGTGCTCTACGGCGACCAGGGGTACATCGTGATCGGGAACAGCAGTTGGCAGGCGTTCGATCCCCAGCACAAAGTGGTCGCGCGCGGCTCCGGCGATAACAGCGGCATCACGCACATCCAGAATTTCGTCGATTGCGTTAAGAGCCGAAAAAAACCCAACGCCGATCTCGAAACCGTCGGGCACATTTCTTCCGTGCTGTGTCATGCGGGAAACATTTCCTGGCGGGTGGGAAGAAAGATTTTCCTCGACCCGAAAACCGAGCGATTCATCAACGACGACGAAGCGAACAAGCTGCGGACCCGCCCGGAATACCGCAAGCCATGGGTGCTGCCGGAGGTGGTTTGACGTCAATTCTGCACGACTTTGTCAATGGCCCTGGTCGCTGGGGCGCGATTAAGAGTGTCGGTCAGCAACTCGGATTGACTTCCCTCTCTCCGCGCGAGGAAGGGCTTCTTAGCCGTGACTATGCAATTCGACGCCGCGTTCCCCCTCACCCCAGCCCTCTCCTCCCTGCATCTCGGTTTCAGCCCCGCCTCGACGAGTTGCGGCACGATTACATCGGGGCGCTCCACGCACCGTCTAGCCAGACGCGACGCCGTCGAAGTTTGATAGGCATCGCCCGCCGAGTCGTCCGGCTCTTACCTTACTTTCGGGACAGAAGAATCGAGCATGAGATCCAGAGACGTGCCGCCTAACCAGATTCAGACGGCCATCAAGGAAGGCATTCTCAGGAAAACTTGACGGTAGGGCGAGCCTGTCCCCAGCGAGCCGAGTCGGACGTGTTCCACGTACGTTGGAGCGGCTCGCCGGGACGGACTCGCCGTACCTGGTTCATGGGCCGTGTGCATGATAATCAGGCCAAGGCGGCTTCCATGAACTGGGTAGGGACGGATTCCACTCGATTCCACTCTGTCCCTGACGAATCCTTGAGACGTCTCTTGAAGGGAGAGACGGACCAAGGAAAAACCTGAAGGCCCCGTTGGGTCCATCGTCTCTTCCTGAGTGGCGATCTGCCTCAAGGCTTGATTTGGGACGGAGTGGAATCCGTCCCTACCACGCCAATTTCCGGCAGACCAAGGCGTTATCGCTGCCGGGCCCGGAAGAAGCGTTGCGGAAAAGTCCGCGCCCGGTCGTCAAAGAAATTGAACGTCCCGCTCGTATTCACCCCCGACGCGACTTCGGTCCACTGGCTGAGATCGGTCGAGGCTTCGATCGTGAATGATGCGCTAGGCGCGCTGGTCAAGGTCAGCGGGAAACGCCCGTCCGGGAGCAACGGACCGCCGCTCAGTTTGAGCGACGCGGCGGCCGCGGCGAGATTCACAGACAAGGTCGCCGGCTGGCTGACGACGGCGCCGAACTCATTTTTGATTTCGACCACGTAACCCCCGGCCTGAGTCGCCAACGCATTGTTCAGAATCAACACGGCATTTGTCGCGCCCGTGACGGGCTTGTCGTTGAATCGCCACTGATAAGTCAGCGGCTCCGTGCCGCGCGCCGCGACGCCGAGCATGGCCTGAGCGCCCTGGGTGACAGTCAAGTTCTGCGGCTGCGCAAAGATCGCCGGCGGCGCGTTGGTTTCGGCGACGATGCGGTAGTTGTCGAACACCAGGGCGTTGTCGCCGGGCGTGTTATCGGTCAGCCAGGCGGCATCGATGAATCCGAGTTGCAGCGCCGCGCCATAGGTCGTGATGGGCCGGTCCGTCACGAGCACTTCCTGATCGAGAAATGCGCTCCAGGTGTTGTTTCGGAAATCCATCGAGATCGCGAGTCGATACACGCGGTTGTTGTCAAAACTCACGCCGGTGATGCGCGTCCCTTCGCCGTCATTCAACTCGTAACTCACGAGTGAGCCGAAGTTGTCGAAGTCGAGCGAGAACAAGCGCTGGCCGTCCGGGTTAAAAACGGCGAAATCGAAAAAGTCGCTCTCGCCGTTGGTGGATTCGGTGATCAGAAGCGCCGTGGAGAATTCCACGACGGGCAGTGTGTTGGTGATGGGTTTCCAGACGGAGGTGCGCGCGGTTTGCCCGGCCACAATCCCGCCGACTTGCGCTTGCTGCCCGGCGCCGAAAAGAGGATTCACGACGATGGCCTGCCCGCCCGTGCCGGATTTGTTCCAGCCTTGCTGGCCCGCCAGCGGTTGCTGCGCCTGGTAACCTTCGCCGGCTTCAAACCCGGTTGAATAGACCACTCTCGGTTCGGCGGCGGGGACCAGCCTCAAGATTACACTTCCACTCTCGCCGTTGAAGCCGTCCACGGCGAAATGGTAAGTCGTTCCCGCCTTGGCCTGGAATTTCACCTTGCTCGTGGCAGCGCCGTCCGCGTCGTCGTTGCCCGCGGCAACCACGAGGTTCGTCAGGCTGCCGCCCGTATAGACCGCGAGGATGGTGTCGAAGCTACTGCCGGCGGCGCCGAGAATCCAGGCGCCGTTCTCCGGAGCAGTCCAGCGATACCAAACCGACCGGCCGCCCGTGTCTCCGGCGTGATCCGGCTCATCGGGTTCTTTGCTCGCCGAGGTGGTTCGGCCCGCGGTCACCCAGGCGTTTCCGGTCAGCATCTTCGCGTCAGAAAATAGATCGTTGTCCGGCGCGTCGGAATTGCTGACCACGAAATAAGCCGAACTCAGCGCAGCCCCGCGCGGCGTCGTCACGCGGATCGGGCCAGTCGTGGCATTGTCGGGCACTTTGGCAACAATGCGCGTGGGCGATTCGACAACCGCGGCGGCGCTTCGAATTCCGTTGAAGTCCACCACGCTGTTGGTGGCGAAATTCTCGCCGGCAATCGTGACGTTGGAGCCGGTGTCGCCACGAGTCGGGGTAAAACTCTGAATCTTCGGCGTGTCTCCGGAAAACGTCCAGTTGAGCACGACTTTTCCGAAGCCGGTCGCGTAACCATCCACCGCGACATGATACAGCGTGCCCGCCACGGCATCGAACGCCAGCGAACTCGTGGTGGCGCCCTGCGCGTCGTCGTTGCTCGCGATCACGGCGAGGTTGGTGAGCGCAGCGCCGGTGTACACCGCCAGGACGGTGTCGAAGGCGGCGCCGCGCGTGTCGAAAGTCCATCGCCCGCTCGTGGGCGCGGTCCAGCGGTACCAGAGCGATTTCACGGCGCTCAGGCTGGCGTGTCTGGGTTCGCCCAGTTCAAAGCTGGCGCCGGTGTTGTCGCCTGAAATCGTTCCCGAAGTTCCCGTCAGCAGAAGGCCATTGGCGAAATGATCGTTGCTCACCGGCAGTGTCACCGTGAAGAGGGTCGTGCTCGACGCGACGCCAAGGGCCGTGGTCACGCTGAGCGGCCCGGAGCTTGCGCTGGCGGGGACGCGCACGGTGATTCGGTTGGGCGAATCAACGGTAAAATCCGGTGCGGCCGCGGTGTTGAACTTTACTTCGGTGGCGCCCGTAAAGTTCGCGCCCAGCACAATCACGACGCTCCCCACGGGGCCGCTGTTCGGACTAAGATTGTCAATGTTCGGCCGGGCAATCGCGCTCGCCCAGGATAAGGTGATTTCGCCGGAGGTGTCGCGGAAACCGGAAACCACAATTTGATAAACCGCGCCCAGAACAGCCGCGAAGGAAACGCTGCTCGTGCCCGTGCCGGAGTCGGCGTCATCGTTCGATGCGACGGGCGTCAATCGCGCGACGCTCGTGCCGGTGTAAACCGCCAGCATCGTGTCGATCTTGCTGCCGGCGGTGTGAAAGTTCCACGTGCCGCTGGCGGGCGCGATCCACCGATACCAGATCGTCCGGCCGCCCAGAGATTGCGCGTCTTCGGGCAAATGGTCCGGTTCCCCAGTTTCCTTGGTCCCGCCGACGTTGCTGCCCACGACGCTTCCGGAAGTGCCGGCAATCGTTTGCGCATTGATGAAGAGATCGTTCGAGGGCGGAGGGAAAACCACGAAGGCCAGATCGTTCGTCGCGGTTCCGCCCGGCGTCGTCACCGTAATCTGGCCGCTGGTCGCGCCGACCGGGACTCGCGCGGTAATCTGCCTCGCGGAATCCACCGTGAAGGTCGGATCCACAATCCCGTTGAACTGAACCAGCGAAGCGTCGGTGAGGTTCGCGCCGATGAGGGTGATCGCTCCGCCGATAAACTGGCTCTTCGGGCTGAAGTCCGAAAGGATCGGCGTGGGGACGATGCCGAAGCTTTCGGGGCTGCGCGCCGTGCCGTTGGGCGCGATCACTTCGATGAAGCCGCTGGTGGCGCCCGGCGGGACGGTCGCTGTGATTTGAGTGGCGGACTGCACGCTCATCTGGAGTGCGCGGAGTCCGTTGAAGCGAACTTCCGTCGCGACATTCAAGTTCGCGCCCGTGATCGTGATCGTCATGCCGACTCCGCCATTGGCCGGTGTCACCCGCGAGATGGCCGGTTCCAAAGTCACCGTGAAACTTGCGGCGCTCGTCGCCACACCGCTGGGTGTCGTGACGGTAATGCGGCCCGTCGTGGCGGACGCCGGGACGGTCGCGGTGATTTGGGTCGGGGAATCGACTTTGAAAGCGGCGGCATTCACCTCATTGAATTTCACGCCGGTGGCTCCGGTGAGATTGGCTCCGGTGATCACGACGGTGCTGTTGGGTCCGCCGCGATCCGGCGCGAAGCCCGCAATGGCCGGCGTAGGAAGCACCGTGAAATTCTCCGTCGTCGTGGCCGCGCCATCCACGGTCGTGACGCGGATTGGGCCGGTCAAAGCGCCCAGCGGAACGATGGCGGTCACACGGCTTGAGGAATGGACGGTGAAGGCCGTAGCGTTGACGCCATTGAAGGCGACGGCCGTCGTTTCGGTCAGCTTCGCTCCGATGATCGTCACGATGGCTCCGGCGCCGCCGGTCGCGGGACTGAAGGAGGTGATCGAAGGCGGCACGCCGGATGGTTCGAGGATGAAGCGCCCCCACCACGTGGCCCAGGAGTTGGTCCGCGTGCCGGCGTATTGCTGAAGCGTCCACAGGTCCAGGTCGTTGATGGGATCGACGACGGTGCTGCTGTAGTCCCCCCAGCGGTTGCGTGTGCCGGACACGGTTTTCACATACGCGGATTCGCCGTTTTTCAACACCGTGTCCGCGCGCAGAGTATTTGCCGGGTCGGTGGCCGCGCGGAACGAGTAATTGGCGCTCACGTACTGCGTGTCGGAAAACCGCGAATATCCGATCAACAGGTCGTTGTTCTTGTTCACGGCGAGACTGGGGTAAGCGTAGAAGTTTCTGCCGGTGGCGTCGTCCATGCGCCCGAACTGCCGGACATCGCCTGCCAGATCCAGTTCCCACCATTGCACGGAACTGCGCGTGGGCGCCTCGGTCGGCAAGAACACGTTGTGCGCGACCCAGAGCGAACCATTCCTCAGAACCACGCTGCCGGGCATCCGATGATCGCCGTTGTGAATCTTCTTCTCGGTGCCGAGTTGCGGCGCGAAATCCTGCGGATTGGGAAATGCGGCCCAGGTGTTCGTCGTGGCGGGGAAGGCGATTCCGGCCTCATAAACTTCCGCTCCCAGCTCGCCACCAAGCGTGCTGAGGCGAAGGAATCCTTTCCCCGAAGAATTCCCGTTCACGGTGTTGATGAAATACATGGTCGAATGGCTGTGATCGTAATCCACCGAAGGCGCCAGAACGGGCGCGGATTTGTCGTCGAACGTCGTGGCCGAAATCGGTGCGGCGCCGCCGGAGTAAAGCCTGGTTTTGTCAAACACGTTTACGCGGGAGAGCCCGAATTTATTGGTGCCAACCGTGTAGAGTGACGCCGTGACCGCCAGCCACTTGGCGTTAAGCCCAACGATTGGAAAGTCCGCCCAGTGCACTTTGGACGAGTCGCCCGGCACAGCCCGGCCGAACCAATTCCCGGTGGGATCGCTGGTCTCGGACACGGCGACCAAAAGAAGTGAATTGGTCTTCTGGCTGTTCGCGCCCGTAACCAGAACCCAGCGTTCGGCCGCCGAGTCGTAGAGCACGCGCGGGTCAAAAGTATTGACCACGCCGTCCACGAGATTGGTCCAGAAGCGGAAGAGCGTCACGGTGCTCAACGCTTCGCCCGTCCGCGTCTGGATTCGCACCTGAGAATTGAGCGCGACCAGCAAGTGGTTCGGGCCCACCGCGCCTTGCGTGTCGGGCGGGATCGCGCGGTCGTTGTCCTCCAGCCCCAGGAACCCGGCTTTCGGGGCAGGCGGAGGGAGGTTCGCGGGCGCCACGTTTTTCCGGACCAGACGCGGCACGCCCGGAACGACAGCGGACAAACCGGCGCTTTCCGGCGTGGCCTCCGAGATCAAATTGAAGGGGGGCACGGAAATCGGTTGGTAGATCGGCGGCAATGATTTCTCTGCCTCGGCCATAGCTTGGAAGCTCTTAACCCGGCCAGGAATCGCGGGGACTTGCTGGCGCGGAAAAGTGGTGTTGCTTTGCGCAGCGAGATCAAAACCGCTGGCGAGGAAAAGGAGCGCAAGAAGCGGGAACCCGACCGAAAGCGTGCCGTTGGGCCACCGCGGCTTGTTCCTAATCTTAATCCTAATCCTACTCCTGATCCTGTTGGAGAGATTATGATTAGGATTACGAGTAGGATTAGGAGAAGGAGAAGCGGCAGCTCGCGGCGCCGGGCGTGATTGAATTCTCATGTGTCGTGTGGTCTTGAAAGCGTTTGGCACATTCGGCTTTGTCCACCGATAGGATCACGCTGGGGCATCGGGGTTCGGCTCACCGGCGAGGATCTGCCTGCTGTGCGAGGGCAGTCTAAATCTCGCCGGAAGCCTGAAAAGGAAATTCGCAGAACGGAGCAAGCCCCAGAAACCCCCAGGACTTCCTGCTTGTTTCACCACGGGGAGATTGCTACTCTGGCACAGACCTAAAACAGCAACCCTGAAATTCAGTCTATAAAAAGCGCTCCGCCTGTTTCCACAAAGAGCCCGTCAGCGAACGTCCAATGCGTTCGCCATCCCAACGCGTTCCCCCTCGATGCGTTTACGATGATCGAGCTTTTGGTGGTGATCGCGATCATCGCGATTCTCGCCGGGATGCTGCTGCCCTCGCTGGCCAAAGCCAAAGACAAGGCCAAGGTGATCCATTGCGTGAATAATCTCAAACAGATGGGCATCGCTCATCGCATGTATGCGGACGATGACCCGAAAGGCACGTTGTCTGGCACGCCCACGGACGGCAGTGACGACTTGACCTGGATGGTCCCAGACTGCATTCAATCGGCCCAGTCTCGTTCCGTGTTTGTCTGTCCGTCCACGGACAATTTCATTGGCACGAACGTATCGATGGTGAGCGGACGCCAGATTTTCACGGATTTGACCTACCAGGCGCCGTACAAAAGGGCGCGCAGCGCGAACACCAAGAATTCCGATTTGCGCGGCGTCAGCTACGAGCCGAATGCCTTCATGAACTGGGTCATCCGGAAAACGGACACCACGGTTCAGGGATACGTTCACAAGAGCACCGCCTTCGGCCTCAAAGGCCAGGTCTTCGGCCCATCGGATATTCATCTGATCTTCGATGGAGACCGCCAGGGCACCGGCGCGATCAACAATTATCCCGACAAGAACGACAACCACGGCGCGGCGGGAGTGAACTTCCTCATGTGCGACTCCAGTGTGAAGTGGGTCAAGGGCGGCACCAATTACCTGCGCGCTTACGAGATTTCGCAGGACGAAAACCGCTC
The DNA here is from genome assembly GCA_016871535.1 of Verrucomicrobiota bacterium. Taxonomy (NCBI): domain Bacteria; kingdom Pseudomonadati; phylum Verrucomicrobiota; species Verrucomicrobiota bacterium. Next base: position 11,466 of record VHCZ01000011.1, on the reverse strand, counting down.
GACGCCGTAATCGGCCCTTGAAACACGCGCTCTGTGACATCGGCAAATTTATCCGGGAATTTGGAAAGCTTCAAAAACAGTGGCGCAGATGCCCCAATAACAAAGTGCCACTCGGTTGCCTTCAATTGGCCGACTGGGAACTCGCTTTCCGAAGCAACTCCGGCTGTACGCCAATTATCAAGGTCAGCGACTTTGACAAAGCGGCAGACAGGCTGTGGCGCTTTGTTGAGAAAGAGCAAACAAGTGTAGGTGCCTGAATCTGGCCAGAAAGCAAATTGCAAATTGGATCAAATCTCAAGCTGCTTTCGCAGTTCGTTTCGGACCAGAGGTGCGATTCAAAGCCTCCGCTGTGTTCAGACGCTGATTCCGAACACAATCGCCCCACTTCAGGATATGGGCAATTTCTACTGCCGGATTCGATAGAACTTCATCCGCTTGGCGGAATCGACATTTTCTGTGAAGGTGGTTTTCGCGCCACCGCTGGGCAAACCGGCGCGGAGGACGCTCCAGGTCTTCAAATCTTCCGAAACCTCGACCGTGTAACTGGCGCCGGGTGACGAACTCCACGCGAACGTAATTTGTTTCCTGGCGGCGTCGAGAGTCGTGGATTCGAATCTCACTCCCGCAGGCGCCCCCGCAGGCACGAACACCGCGCCGTCCGGTTGCCGCGAATTCGCCGGGATGCGCGTGTCCACGGTGAACCACGTGATGGAGCCGTCGCGACCATCGGTGCGATTGTTGATGCCTTGCGGCGAAAGCGTGACATCGACGATGTCGCCAGGGGTCAGATTGGCGTAAACGCGCCGGACTGGATTTGTCCCGTTCGGCCCGTCGATCGTGATGGAGTCAAGCAGCTTGCCATTCACATACAAGGCGCCCGAGACACCGTCCCCACCCAGATTCGTTTTCCGAACCTGCCAGTTGATCGCGGCGGGTGTGACTTTGCTCAGTTCGGTGGAAACCCAACGGCGCACCGTCCAGTGTTCTTCGTTCGGGAAACTGTTTTCGCCATTGGGGTGCGTGTCCTGCGCGCCTTGAGAAGTCCAAGGACCGGAGCCGCCGATATTCAAATTCCACGCGGCCCCATTCCATTGCTGAGCGTCGCCATCCCAGGTTCCCTGGCCGGGGCCGCCCTTGTAAGCAATGAAATCGACCGTGGGATTGTAATTCGTGGCGCCGCCGTCGGCCGTGAAATTCCGGTAGCCATTGAACCACCCATTTGTTCCCTGAACCCCTGAGAATTCCGTAATCGAATTGGCAATGAGGTAGAGCAGCACATTGTCCGCCTTGTTATTCGGGTCGGTGCCCTCGGTGACTTCATCCGAATCCGAGAAACCGTCGCCGTCGGTGTCGAGTTTGTTGGGATCGGAGGTCGGCTTGCCGAGTACCTCGTCTTTGTCGCTGCGCCCGTCGCCGTCGGTATCGGTCTTTTTCGGGCTGCTGCCGGTGTCGGTCACGCTGACAAATTTGCCGGTCGCGGTCTCCACGACGTCGTTGAGGCCGTCGCCGTCGGTATCCGCCAGGGTGGGGTTGCTGTCTCGGGCGAACTCATCCGGATCCTTCAAGCCGTCGTTGTCGGCGTCTCCTGTGCGGGAGAGTTTGGTCAGGTCATTTGCAAAATAGACTTTCTCCCAGGCGTCCGGAATGCCGTCCCCGTCGGTATCGCCCGCGCCGGCCGGGATAAAGACCGTTCCGTCCGGCTGCAACGGTGTGGCAGGAACCACCGGATCGATCAGGAGCCAGTTCGCGCTGCCATCCTGGCCGTCATTGTCCTGGCCGTTTGCGCCGGTCGGTCGGAGCACGAGATCGACAATGTCGCCTGGAGAAAGATTCGCGTAATAAGCCCGGATGACCCCGACGCCATCGGTGCCGGCGAGCACGGCCTTGTCCACTTCTTTGCCATTGATATGGAGCGCGCCCGTCACGCCATTGCCGCTGGTGCCGAGATTGGTTTTGCGGACGTGCCAGACCAACGCGTAAGGCGTGGTCTTCGTGACTTTGTTCGCCACCCATCGGCGAACCGTCCAGTGGACCTGGCCGCTGTTACTGCCGTTGGGGTGGGTGGTTTCCCTGCCGATCTCGTCCCAGGGCCCGGCTGCGGCGGTGTTCAAATCCCATTGCGCGCCGACAAATTCCTCCGGCTTGAACGGCACGAAGGCCGTCTGGGGATCGTAATCCTTGTTGCCTTGTTTATCCGCCGTCACGTTGCGGTATCCGTAAAACCAATCGTTCTCGCCTTGCACGCCGGAGAATTCGTCCCGCGATTTGACGATAGCGGTTGTCTCCGGATTATCGTTGCCATCCTTGGGATTGTGGCCGGCGGCCGCTTCAAAACCGTCCAGGAAATTATCGCCATCGGTGTCTCGGACAAATGGATCGGTCGTCGGCGCAACCTTGATTTCGTCGCCGTCGCTCCGGCCATCTCCATCGGTGTCTTTCTTGAACGGATCGGTGCCCGTGTCTGTGGCGCTGACGAATTTGCCGGTGTTGGTTTCCACGCCATCTGCCAGGCCGTCTCCGTCCGTGTCCGATTTGGTGGGATCTGAGCCCAAGAGCATTTCCGCCAGTTCGGTCAGACCGTCGGCGTCGGCGTCGCCTGTGGCCTTCAACTTGGCGAGGTCGCCCGGCGCATACAAATTCTCCCAGGCATCGGGGAGTTGGTCGGCGTCCGTGTCAGGCGCGAGTTCAATTCGCATGGTGGTGATGGAACCGTCGGAACCGTCGCCGCGGCCTCCATCTGGCCCGGCGGGCGTCAGCACAAGGTCGATCAGGTCGGTCGGTTTGATGCTGACATAATTCGTGCGCGTGACGCCGCGTCCGTCGTTGCCCAGGATGGAGACGGCCACCAGCCTTTTTCCATTGATCCAGATGCCGCCGGTGACGCCGTTGCCGCCGCCGGTGTTTTCCTTGCGCACGGTCCAGACGATCGCCACCAGACTCTCGCCCGTGAGTTCCGTGGCTTCCCAACGCCGGATGGCCCAATGTTCTTCGTTCGGCGGGCTGTTGATTCCGTTCGGATGGACGCTCGACGGCCCCTGGAACGTCCAGGGCCCCGCGGAAGCCGTGTTCAAATCCCACGCCGTGCCGGTCCACATCTGGCCCGCGCCGTCCCACGGCCCCTGGCCCGCGCCGCCGGCGTAGGGAATGAAATCGGCCTTCCGATCGTAATTCTCGGTTTCCGCGGTCGCGGTGTAATTCCGGTATCCATTCGACCAACCGTTTTGTCCTTGATTGCCGGAGAACTCAGTGTTGGACGTCGCGATGACCTGGGACTGAACCGCGACTGGCGCCAGGGAAAGCGCTGAAGTTCCGAGTGCGAACGTGAGGAGCCAAGACGAAGAACGAATCGTTTTCATAGGAAGTTGTTGCAGGCCGTAGATTTTGGCCCCGGCCAGCGATGACGCAAGCGCATTTTTCGGCTTCGCGCACAGCCAGTGCATCCACGAGTTTATCAGTGATCCGTCGACGTAGCGCAGAGTTGCACTCTGCCGTATCGCAGATTTGAAATCTGAGGCACGGCGGCTAATCCGGTGCGGTCGGGTGAGTTTGTCGCGCAGCCGAGTGCAAGTCGGCGATACGGCAGATTTCAAACCTGCGCTACGAGAATTCTGTCCAGATCTCGCCGCGATCACTTCGGCTTCAATTTGGCGGCGGGATTCCTGGCTTGCTCCTGATTCTGATGCTCCACGTCGGGCCGCAAACACCGGAACAACGTCGGCCGCGCGTCGCGCGGGAAGCGAACGCGGCCCATGTTATTGTTGTCCGTGACCAGCCAGATGGAATCGCGATCGACCGCCAGGCCCTCCATCACGCCCGTCGGGAAGCGTTTCGAGTAGATGTATTCCGGGTCATCCTCGACGCCGCGGAAATCATATTCGGCCAGGACACGATGCGTCGCCGGGTCCACCTGGAGCACGCAACGGCTTTCGCGCAGCAAGACCCAGAGCGCGCCGTCGAACCAGGACAAGTCCGAGTAATCCACGTCGCGGGCTTTGCTGCCGCGCGGCTGCACCATGAAATCGTCCATGACCTTCCACGATTTCAAATCGACGACAATGATCCGTCCGCGCGCCCGCTCGTTGGCCACGTAGAGGTGGCCGCCGCCGATCGCGATGCCTTCGAAGGAAGCGTTCCTGTCGATGGTGTGAAAATACTTGCGCACCGGTTCCCAGTCGATCTTCAGCCGCTCCAGAGTTTTCGCTTTGAGATCAGCCCGCAGAATCCAGCGGTTGCCTTCTTCGCAAACGTAGATTCGGCCTTCGGCATCTTCCGCGATTCCTTCGCAGTCGTAAGGACCGATCCTCTGATTCTGGAAGGAGGCAAGCTGCGGCTGGGTAAACAAGCCCGGCAAAAGTTCCAGGTCTAGCGAATGCCAGCCTTTGCAAAACTGAATCCGGTACAACCCGACGGCGGAGTTATCGACCGTCAACAATTGGCCGTCGTGGGTCCAGAGCAGCCCGGACGCTTCGAACGGTTTGCCGCCCGGCACGTTCAACTGCCAGGCCCGGTCAATCTTGAGCGTGTAACGCGGCCAGGCCTGCGTGGAGGTGACGCCCGGGAGCGGGCCTGTTTCTCGATCCGGTTTGGGAAGAGCGCTGGCCTGGGCCAACGTCGCGTTCAAAGGAGCGTCGAGGCACATCAACCATGGAACCAACAAATGGGTCAGGAGTGATCCAACCATGGGCCAACCCTAACAGAAGCGCCGGCTCAAGTATAGAAACCAAGCGCATCCCTGAACCACGGATAAAATTCGAGAACCACAAATGGACACGAATAAACACTAATGAGAACGTCAGCCAGATGGCATTAGCGACATCCTCGACAAGATGGCAACAATCCGGAACCAATATTCCGCTCGTACAACGCCTCAACGGGCCGCTCCAGGTCCAGGTTCAGGGAAAACCTCTTTGAGAATGGCCTCGGCGCGCTCGCGTGCCATGGTTCGGTGGAACATTTGCAGTTTGTTACGCAACACCTCCAGCGTTGCCGTCACCATCCTCGCCGTCTCTGCATCACCCAGGATCGGATGCGCTGCCACAATGGCGCACAACTGGCCCATAAACATCAACCCTTCCACGCGCTTGCGATGCTCGGCCAGTCTTTCCATGTCGGGGTCGTCCACCAACAAGTATTCCTCCTCCCAGCGGTTCAGCTTGTTGACGCTTCGGCTCCACTCTCCGGCATTCGCCGGGAAGTCGCTGACGAATCGTTCCAGGAGGCTTGGAGGATTGTCGATGTCAACCGTGGTCGTGAAACTGTCCACGCCATGAAATTGCCAGAATCCAGCCCTCCACGCAAACGTCGCGCTTGGGTGGGAACGTATCGACCGTAGCGGCGGCCCCGCTTTTCCGCAGGCGGATTGTCCAAAGTGGCGTGGCGCTTCGCTTCCCACCACAGTCCAAAATGATTCGGTTGCAGCGTTGCCGCGCCGCGCTCTCTGTGGCTGAACTGCTTTTCAGGTCTTATTCCGTCGGCTTGCGCGGCAGCTTTTCGTCCATCGTCGAGGCGTGATACAGAAACGCGGCCATGATGGTCGCGGCTTGTTTTATGTCGTCGGCCTGGATGCGGTCGAAGACATCCTGGTTGGAGTGATGCGTGCGTGTGGGGTACTCGACCGGATCCTGGATGAACTGGAAACCTGGAAGGCCGACCTCGTCGAAGGAAAGATGATCGGTGCCGCTGGTGTTGTTCAGGGTCAGCGTCTCGGCGCCCAGGTCGTTGAACGGTTGAAGCCAGCGCCGAAAAAGCGGGCGCACGGTTTCGTTGCCTTGCAGATAAACGCCGCGAATTTTCCCGGTGCCATTGTCCAGGTTGAAATAGGCGGAGAACTTTTCGTAATTGGAATGCCGCACAAGCTGGCGCGTCGAGCGCGAACTGCCCGGCGCCGGCTGACTCGCTGAATTGCCGTCGCTCTGTTCGCCGGAAGAACCGGACTCGCTACGGCTGGTGACGTTCGTGTAATACCCGAATTGCTGAGCCACGTAAGCCTTCGATCCCAGCAGGCCTTGCTCTTCACCGGTCCAAAGCGCGATCCGGACGGTGCGCCGCGGTTCCAACTTCAGCGCCTGAAGAATGCGCACCGCTTCCATCGTCGCAGCGACCCCAGCGCCATTGTCGGTGGCTCCGGTGCCGGAGTGCCACGAGTCCAGGTGCGCGCCGATCATGACGAGTTCGTCTTTGAGATCGCTGCCTGAAATTTCCGCCACGGTGTTGTAAGCCATGAAATCGTCCTCGTGGAATTTCGCTTTCAGTTCGACAGCCATTTTCAATTTCTCGCCTTGCTGGATCATTCGGACCAGGCGGTTGTAATCTTCGACCGCCAGGGTGATCTGTGCCGGAATCGGCGTGGCATTGGTCAACCACGGCGAGGGACGCTGAGCGCCAAAACCGCCTCGGCCTGACCCGCTCGGCATGGATGCCTGGGCGATGAAAAACGTTCCGCCGTCGCCGTTGGAACTTGGACTCACCGCCAGCGCCGCTTCTTCTTGCTGGATGAAAGACAGCACACGCCCCTGGAAACCAAACTGGCCTCCAGTCGGAACCGCGGCGGGGCGCTCCGCCAGGGTCGCTTCCAGTTCCTGAGGTTGCCCGTCGCGCAGAAATTTGACTTTGAGCTTCTCACCTGTTTTCCGAGCGCGAATCTCAGCAACAAGCTGGTCGTAGTTCTGAATCGCCTTGCCGCTGACCGCGGTCACCAGATCGCCGGTCATGATCCCTGCCTTTGCGGCCGGACCGTTCTCCACCACCTCCGTGAGCCGCACGCCGCCTTCCGCATCCGAGCCCAGGATGCCGAGATAAGCGCCGCCGCTACCGGCGCCGCCTCGGCGCCCGGTGACAGGCGGTGACGACGGAGGCGTGGCACCGCGCCGCCCGCCGCCGGAACCCGATCCCGCAGAGTTCGCCATCCGGAGCAGGTTGGTTTCCGAAATGCGGACAGCCAGCGGCTCGAAGCGCGCGCGGACCTCGCGCGGCGGACTCGTGAGCACAATGGCGCCCTTCAACTTGCCTTTGTACTTTTCCAGATCGGATTCGGTCCGGGCGTCGAGAAAGACGACTTCGGCGGTGATCGGTTCTTTGAATCCAGGCGTCCACGCTTTCGGGGCGCCGATCAATGGGAAAGCGTAGGGCTCGACGATCTGCGCGGAAAAGCGTTCGAGCGACCAACCACGCCCGAAAGGCCCCCAGGCTTCGAGTTTCGCGTTGCTCAATCCCCAGGACACCAGTTTGTCGCGCGTCCATTCATTGGCTCGTTTCAGGTTCGGCGATCCCGTGAGGCGCGGCCCAATCACATCCGTCAGGTAGCTCAAGGTCTGCATGACCTGGGAGCGATTCAGGCCTTCGTCGCGGATGCGAGCGATGGGATCGTTCGTCCGCGATGCCGAGGCGGCGGCGGCGGTGCGATTGGACGACGGCGTCTCCGACGGGCGCGCCCCGGGCGGTGTCGATTGCGGTTCGCGGCCGCGGCGGATTTCCTCCACCGCTTGCTGGAGCGATCGGATTTGTTTTTCGATCTCGGTGAGTTTATCCGGCGGCGCTTGGGCAAAGGCGCTGGAGAGAATGACAAAAGCGCTCAGGGCCAATGTTAACGAGACGGCAAACCGCGTTCGGGCAACAGTCTTGGTTTTCATAATCGATGGGTCATCTGACGCTACTTCATCGGGCATTCCAGCACGCCGGGCAATCTTTTCTTCGCCTGCGCCATCGAACCGGTGCATCCAACACACCGGGAACGATTGGCTCGACCTTGCGCCAATCCCTTGCCAGACCCAGCACAACCGGAGCGTAAAACGTTAAACGTAAAACGTCATGCGGAACTGACCACTGACCACTGACCACTGGCAACTGACAACTGATCACTGGCAACTGGCAACTGACAACTGGCAACTGACAACTGGCAACTGACAACTGGCAACTGACAATCTGATCGCTGCTTGACGTATGAAGATAAATCGAAAGGCATCCGTTGACCCAAGGCGAATTCCCTGCCGAGCCGTCTCCATGCGCGTAACCGTCTGCTGCCTGCTGTTCGCCGCGGAGACAACGTTCGGTCAGACCGATCCGGTGACGTTTGAAACCTACCTCCGCAAGAGCGTCGTCGATAAGAAGACGCTCGATGTCTTTCTGGACCCCAAGCAGCTTTCCTGGGCCAAGTTCGATCCGATCACCGGTTATCGACTCGGCAATTACATGCCCAGGGATGGAATCAACCGGAGTTCGACGATTTCGACATCGCGGTCCAACGGCGCGCGAACCGCGCACGCCTACGTGGACAAGCCTTGCCGGATCAACACTTACGGCGACAGCTTCACCCAGTGCCATCAGGTCAACGACAGCGAAACGTGGCAGGAATATTTGGCCGGACATCTGGGCGAACCGATCCGGAACTTCGGGATGGGCGGCTTCGGCGCGTATCAAGCGTACCGCCGGATGATTCGCGAGGAACAAACGCACCTCGGCGCCAGGTATGTAATTTTCTACATCTGGGGCGACGATCACGTGCGAAGCCTCCTGCGCTGCCGTCACGCCGCGATTTATCCGTGGTGGAACGACGATGGCGGCCGCGCGTTCCACAATAATTTCTGGGCCAACATCGAGATGAACCTCCGGACCGGCCGGCTTGAGGAGCACGAGAACCGGCTGCCCACACCCGAATCCGTGTACAAAATGACCGATCCGGATTGGACCGTGCAGGCGCTGAAGGACGACCTGGCGCTGAACCTCATGATGTATGCTCGCGGCAACGTGAGCGATCTCGATCTGGAAGGCGCCCGCAAACTGGCGGCGCACCTCGGCTTCGACACCGCGGCGCTGAAAGACGCGCAGCCTTCACGCACGCTCATCCAGCAACTGCTCGACCGCTACAGCTTTGCCGCCACCAAGGTCATCTTGACGAAGGCCAAAGATTTTGCCGGCCGGCACGGAAAGAAACTGCTCATCGTGCTCTTCGATCCCTCGCGCGTCATGCGGCCGCTGGTGGACGGCAAGCCGCGTTACGACCAGGAGATCGTCGATTTCTTGAATGAACGCCAGTTCCGTTACTTCGACATGAATCTGGTTCACGTGGAGGATTTCAAGAACTTCAAGATTCCTTTCGACCAGTACGCCCGCCGCTACTTCATCGGCCATTACAGCCCGGCGGGAAATCATTTCTTCGCTTACGCCATCAAAGACACCGTGATCGATTGGCTCGACCCGAAACCGATCACCTACCAGAATCAAGACGACCGCTGGATCACGTTCGAGGGTTATCTGGAGAAATGAGCCGGTTGACATGAGCAAACGACTGACCCGCCCCGGCGTTCGCGCAGGTTACGATCTCTGGTCTGCGAGCTACGATCAGACGCCGAACCCTTTGGTCGCCCTGGATCGACGGCACACGATGGCACTCCTTCAACCGCATCCGGGGGAGCGTATCCTGGATGCAGGCTGTGGCACGGGCGGCCATTTCGATTTCATGTTGGGCCACGGAAGCAAACCGGTCGGGTTGGACTTTTCTCGCGAGATGCTTCGGCTGGCGCAGCGGAAACATCCCGGAATTCCGTTGGTCCAAGCCGATCTGAACGATCAACTCCCCTTCCGAACACACGCCTTTGACGCGGCTTTATGCGCCTTGGTGGGTGAACACTTGATCGGATTGAGCACGCTGTTCCGCGGGCTGGCCGCTTCGCTGGCTCGGAGCGGACGTCTCGTGTTCTCGGTGTTCCATCCCGCAATGGCCGCGGCGGGAACGGAAGCCAACTTCGAACGGGGTGGTGTGGAATATCGGCTGGGAGCGGAGCGGCACACCGTGGACGACTATCTCGACCTGATCGACGAGGCCGGACTTGACCTCGTCAATGTCCGCGAGTTCTGCGGCGACCCAAAACTCGTGGAGGAGATTCCCTCCGCTTCGAAATACCTGGGACGCCCGCTGCTCTTGACGGTCGAGGCGCGCAAAGCGAGCAACCGCTGACCACTGAGACCCCTGATGACCGTTATCAGTGACTGGCCACCGGCCACTGACAACTGACCACTGCTCTCGTCACTTCCCGAACCACGGCTTGGCTAGCGGGTCCGTGGTGAGGAAGCGGAGCAACTGTTCCGCAACCTTCTGCCGCCCCGAATTGCTCGGATGCACGCCGTCCCCGGCGAAATCCGCGCGCTCCCAAACGAGATCGTCGAGTTTGCGCCCTTTCAGTCCATCCGCCCAGAGATACGGCCCCCAAAGCAGCAAGGGCGCTTTGGTGAGCGAGAGTTCCGGGTCGCCTTTGATCTGGCGCTGAATGAGCCAGCGGGCGGGAAAGGCGCTTTCGTAGGCATACGGCTCAGGGTTCAAGGGTCCGGTGGCGTTCCCGGCGTAAATACGGCTGCCGAGATAAGCGAGGCGGAGATTCGGGAACTGCGCCTTCGCGTTGTGCAGCACCGCCAGCGTGTCGCGTTCGAGTTTGCGCCCATGTTCCTGGAGCGAACCGGTCGGAGCTTTGTTGGCCAGTTTGATCCACGCGACCTGGACTTGCCGCGGCGAAACTCTCGCCGCCGCCAGCCGCCGCCGCGCTTCTTCCCACGGACGGCCTTCCGCCGGCACCCATTCCGCCATCGCTTGCCCGCCTTGCGCGCAATCCACGATGGTGACCTTGGGCGACTTCAGGGGCGATTGGTCGGCCACTTGTTTGAAGCGCGAAAACTCCTGGGTCGCGTTCGACATGCTGATGGACACGAAACCAATGACGCCGTTTTCGTCCGGCTCGCCTTCGGCATTGAGCGGACGAATCTTGGCCAATTCTGCCTCGGCCGCTTTGCGGTGCGGCTCCGGGGGAGTGTTGCGTCCGCCGCCGTAAAGGCCGCCCTCTTCGCCCTCGTAACGGTCGGTCGCGCTCATGTCCGCGAGCGGCGTGAGATGTTCGGGCGCCGGGCGTTGATTTGCGGTTCGAGCGCCGCCTGCGCCGCGCGCGCCGGCATTGCGGGCCGCCATCGCGCGCTTGAGGTACGCGTCTTCCTCGGGAGTGAGTTTATCTCCGCGCTGATTGCGCTGGAAGAGCGCGCGAGCTTTGTCCCAATCGATGTCGGCGGCAGCGCCCGTCGTGGCGTTTGGAGTCCCCGCTTGTTTCCGCCGCTCGGCGCGGGTGCGTTCGAGGTAAGCGGTTTCCTCGGCCGTGAGCGCTTCGCCCCGCTGGCGCCGCTGCATCAGCTCGCGGGCCTTGCTCAAGTCCACCGGCTCGACCGCCTGCTGGCTGTGAAGTGACGTGATGCTGAGAAGGAGAAGGCCACTGAGATAGAGAAAGCGTTTCATAGCGTTGCTTGAAGTTAGTGACACAAGAGTAAGCCGGCGGCAGGAAGCTGCAAGCGGCCAGAAAGGCCGACTTAGTGGTCCGTTTCGTAAATACGCTCACGTTCGTTGCGCCCAATTTGGCCTGGGGCAAGGCGCGACGAGCGAGCATCCCCCGCCAGTGGGGCTGTGACCGAGGAGCAACGCAGCCCCAGGCAAAA